>CAYSTY010000097.1:0-7935 GCA_964433685.1 uncultured Actinomycetota bacterium
CGGATGCTGCGCCAGCTCGACCACCGACCGGTGGTGGCCGCCCCCATCGGCGGCGAGAGCGGCCAGACGCTGCGGGGCCTGGTCGGGGAGTGGGGGATCGTCCTGCACGCGGTGGACACCCTCGATCCGACCCCCGCCTACGTGCACGACCGGCGGGAGGGGGAGCGGGTCGAGCTGGCTCGCACCCGACCGCCGCACCTGACCCGCCACGAGAGCGACGAGCTCTACGACCGCTTCCTCGAGGACGCGATGGCCGCCGGCCGTTGCATCGTCACCGGACCGCTCGACCCGGCGACCCTGCCCACCGACTGGTTCCGACGCCTCGGGGCGGACCTGTCGGCCGCGGAGGTCGAGGTCGTCGCCGACCTGCACGGTGAGGTCCTGGACGCGTTCCTCGAGGGCGGTGCCATCGCGGCGCTCAAGGTGAGCTCGGGTGACCTCGTCGAGGACGGGCTGCTCGACGAGGAGGAGCGCGACGACGAGTCCGCCGTCGACCGGGTCGCCGACACGTTGGTCGAGCGCGGCGTCGGGACCGTCGTGGTCTCCCGTGGTGACGAGCCGATCCTGGCGACCACGCCGGAGGGCCGGTTCCGGATCACCGGACCGGACCTCGAACCGGTCGACACCAAGGGATCCGGCGACTCGATGACCGCGGCGTTGGCGTCCGCGCTGTGCCACGGCACGGACATCCGCACGATGCTGGCACGGGGGTGGGCGGCCGGCGCCGCCAACGTGACCCGGCACGGGCTCGGCAGCGCGAACGCCGGCCTCATCGAACAGTTGACAGCCCGCGCCGAGGTGGAGGAACGGTGAGCGACGCGCCCGATCGTGACGAACGGACCGACGGACCGGACATCGAGGTCGACGCCGACCCGCCGCCTCCCGACGGCATCCCGCGGCTCCTGCTGACCAACGACGACGGGATCGAGTCGCCCGGTCTCCACGCGCTGGCGCGTGCGCTCGCCGACGACCACGAGGTGGTGGTCGCCGCGCCGGCGTCCGACGTCAGCGGTGCCGGGACGAGCATGGGCGCGTTGGATGCCGCTGCACCGACACGGCTGCAGCGGCGCGACATCGACGGGATCGAGGCCTACGGCATCGACGGCCCGCCCGGGCTCGCGGTCCTCGCCGCTGCCCTCGGTGCCTTCGGTCCCCGGCCGGACGTGGTCGTGTCGGGACCGAACGCCGGTCTCAACACCGGCACGTCGATCATCCACTCGGGGACGGTGGGTGCGGCGCTGACCGGTCGCACCTTCGGCAGCAGCGCGGTCGCGTTCAGCATCGCGCCGGGGGAGCGGTGGTACTGGGAGACCGCCGCCGCGCTCGCGCCGTCGATCGTGCGTTGGGTGCTGAGCCACGACGAGCCCATCACGTTGAACGTGAACGTCCCCGCCCGACCTCTGGAGCAGGTCCGCGGCGTGCGGTGGGCACGGATCGACGACTTCGGCCACTTCAGCGTCGCCACGCGCAGCCACGGCGGCGAGGTGCTCGACCTCGGTGTCCGCGACCGGTCCACCGGCTCGGACCCGGACACCGATACCGCGCTCTGCCTCGACGGCTTCGTGACCTTGACCGTGCTCGCGCCGGTGACGGCGGAACCGCCGCCCGAGGTCGAGCCTTCCGAGGTGGCGGTCTGGTGACCCGCGACCTGTCCGCGGCCAGGGTGCGCGAGCCTCCCTGGTGAGGGAGGCTCCCGTCGAGGCCACGCCGTGGCCCGAGGAGAGGAACCCACGTGACCGACGTCCAGAAGGCCCAGCGCATCGTCCCGGTGCCGACGCTCCGCTTCGAGGAGGGCGCTGCCGAGGGTGTGCGCATCCGCCTCGATCAGGACGTCGCCACGCTCGGACGCGGCACCGACAACGCCTACGTCGTCTCCGACCCCCGCGTCTCACGGGTCCACGCCGAGTTCCACCGCCGCGGTGACACGTTGATCGTGACCGACCTCGGCTCGTCCGGCGGGACGACCGTCAACCGCCAACCGGTGGTCGGGCCGCAGGTGCTCCACCACGGCGACCAGATCAGCTTCGGCGCGCTGACGGCCACCCTCGAGGACCCGGCTGCCGACCGGGGCGACGACGCCACGATGGTCTTCGACATCCCCCAGGTCGCCACCGGTCCGCACCTGTCGCCGCGGCAGCAGGAGGTCCTCGAGCGCATCGCGGAGGGCATGACCAACGCGGAGATCGGTGCCGAGCTCGGCATCACCGAGCGCACCGTCAAGGCGTACGCGCAGGAGCTGTACGACAAGCTCGGCGTGCGCAACCGCGCCGGGGCGGTCGCCGAGGCCGTCCGCGAGGGACTGCTCTACGGCGGCTAGCGCTGTCGCCCGCGCGCGACCTCTGCCGGTCGTGCGCGGCCACTGCCGGTCGTGCGCGGCCACTGCCGGTCGTGCGCGGCCACTGGCGACCGCGCGCCGCCACCTCGTGCACCCAGGTGCCTACGCCTCGGTGATGGACACCTCGACCGGGGTGCCCGCCTCGACCGTGCGACTCACCGTGCACGAACGTTCCTGCGAGGCGCGGACCGCGCGGGGGAGACGTTCGCGCGCCTTGTCGCCGGCGGGGCCGTCCGGGAAGGTGACGGTGAAGCGCATCTGGATGTCGCGCAGGATGTTGCCGTCCTCGTCGGTCACCTTCTGCGCCGACACGTCGACCTCGAACCGCTCGTGCGGCGCGTGGCGTCCGGTGACCACGTCCACGTCGACGGCGGAGCAGCCGCCGATGGCCGCGAGCAGGAGCTCGACCGGGGAGAAGCCGGCGTCGGCGTTGCTGCCGAAGACGAGCTCCGCCCCCGCGGGGTTCGTCGCCCGGTAGACACCCTCGTCGACGCGTTCCAGGGTGACCTGACGGCGGTCGGTGTCGGCCATGGGTCTGCCTCTTCTCTCGGGCCGCGTCCCTCGGGTGGGACCGGTGTTGGCTGACGACGCTAGGGCACGCGGGACGCGGTCGACCTCCCCTCGCTCACCCGCCCGCAGGAGTGACACCGGCGTGGAAGAGCTGGTCGTTGGCGGGCACGGCGGGCGCGACCTCGGCGGAGGCCGCGACGTCGAGGTCGTCGTCGAGCACCACGTCGGTGAACGTGAACGGCACGCCGAGCGCCCGTGTCGGAGCGGCTCGGTCCGCGACGTGCAGGTGCACGTGCGGTTCGCTGCTGTTGCCCGAGTTGCCGACGCGTCCGATCGGCGCGCCCGCGGCCACCCGGTCGCCGACCGCGACCGCGACGCTGCCGCGACGCAGGTGCGCGACGGCGACGTAGGGCCCGCCGTCGGCGACCTCGATGATGACGTGGTTGCCCATCGCGCCGGACGGTCCGCGTAGCTGGAGGACGATCCCCTCCACCAGCATGTAGAGGTAGCCGAGCCAGTTGCTGCGGGCGCGGTGGTCGCGGGCGCCGTCCCGGACGCGCATGACCCGACCGGCGACGGGCGCGTGCGCAGGCTGATCGAAGGCGGGGTAGTCGCGGGGGTCGCGCATCGCGCCGCCTCCGTCGGCGAACACCGGCCGCGTGCCCGGTGCAGGTTCGTGGACCAGGTCGATGGCGAAGGTCTGCCCGTAGATGTGGGTGCCGTGGCTCGGGACCTTGGTCGCCGGGCTGTTCATCGCCCGCCACCGGCCGCGGACGGGGCTGCGCAGCGCGACGGTTCCCTGCGGGATCGGGCGGGGCAGGAACTGGGCGGCGAACCCGAGGACGAAGAGGGCCGCGATCGGCAGGGCGAGCAGCAGCAGGACCACCCGCACCGGCTCGGGGAGGAGCTCGATGAGCCCGAGCGGTCCCGCGAGGGCGAACCCGATGAGCGGGATCGCCGTGACCGCGTACGCGGTGGTGCTGTAGCGCGCCACGGCGGTGCGCAACCGGGTCCGGTCGGTGGGGCGGTCGGCGGCGGAGCTGGGAGGGCGGTGGGAGGCGCGGTCGTTCACGGGTGGCTCGTTCCGTGCGGGGAGCGGGTGGGCGAGGTGCGGGTTCACCGCTGTGCGGCCAGCAGCACGACCAACAGGGGGACGATCCGGGTCGGCGGCACCTCGTAGCTGCCGCGGCCGCGTGAACGCAGCCACCCGGCGGCGACGAGCTGACGCAGGTGGTGGTGGACCTGGCCGCTGGTGCCGATGCCCTCGGCCGCGGTCAGCTCGCCGGTCCGGGAGGTGCCGGTCGCCACGAGCTTGAGCAGCTGCAGGCGGACGGGGGAGGCGAGGGCGTCGAGCGCGGGTGCGAGCTCGGCCCAGTCGGTGTCGAGCAGCGCCTCGGTGGTCGCGCCGAGCTGCCAGCGGTGCGGTACCCCCTCCTCGAGCTCCACGGACCCGGTGAACACGACGCCGCCACGCGGGTCGTCGAGCCGCGCGCGCAGCCCCTCGAGCGCCCAGAACACCTCACCGTCGTCGGGGACGGTGGGGGCCGGTGGGCTGGCCGCGAGCCGTTCGACCTGTTCGCGCAGCGCGTCGAACTCGGCGCGGCTCACCGCGGCGGTCCCGGGATCGTCCTGTACCTCATCCATACAGCGATACTACGGATGTACGTAGGAGCGTGCAAGGCCAGGCGCGGCGGTGGCCCTCCGTCGGATGGACGGGGTGGTGCGCCCTCCGTGCGGCGACAGCGGCCATAGTGCTCGCGGACGCCGGACGGCCCGGTGTCACCGACGGGGAGTCCTGCCGTGCGTCGTACCGTGCTCGTGTCCGCTGCCATCGCCACGCTCGCCCTCGCCGCTTGCGGGGACGACGGGGGCGGCGCGGACGAGACCGCGACGGGCACGACGCAGGAGCCGGACGCCGCGGAGACGAGCGACGAGCCCGCACCCGACAGCGACGTCGAGGAACCCGAGGGGACCCTCGTCACCCTGCTCGGCACCGACGGGGCCGACACGGGTATCGCCTCGTTCCAGGACCTCGACGACGGTGTCCGCGTCGAGGTGGACGTCACCGGCCTCGAGCCCGGGTTCCACGGCTTCCACCTCCACGACGTGCCGGAGTGCGACCCGGAGGCCGAGGACGGGCCGTTCACCACCGCCGAGGGTCACTGGGCGGACGAAGGCGACGACCACGGCGACCACACCGGTGACATGCCGCCGCTGCTGGTCGCCGAGGACGGCACCGCGACGGCGTCGTTCGTCACCGACCGCTTCACCCTCGCCGAGGTCGCCGACCGGGGTGGCGTCGCGGTGATGGTCCACGCCGGCCCGGACAACCTCGGCAACGTGCCCGACCGCTACACGGCGGAGGGTGCGGACGCGGCGGGACCGGACGAGGACACCCTCGCGACCGGTGACGCAGGTGACCGTGTGGCGTGCGGCATCCTCGGCACGGACGCCGAGTCGAGCTGACGCGGCACGGCCACCGAGTGGACCTGCCCGTCGGGTGATCGTCCCGCCGCGTCGGTCTGCGCCGGTGGTTCGATCCCACGTGACGGGTGGAAGGGCGACGGTACCGAGCAGCGCCCGAGGACCGACGCGCGTCACCGCAGCGGCGCCGCCGACGCCGGCACCGGGGCAGGCAGTGCCGAGGCGCCCATGAGCCGTTCGTCCACGCTGCGAGCGCAGGCCCGCCCCTCGGCGATCGCCCACACGATCAGGCTCTGGCCGCGCCCCATGTCGCCGCACACGTACACGCCGTCGACGTCGGTCGCGTAGTCGTCGTCGCGGGCGACGTTGCCGCGGTCGGTCAGGCTCGCCCCGAGCTGGTCGAGCAGCCCTTCGCGCTCCGGGCCGACGAACCCCATCGCGAGCAGGACCAGATCGGCCTCGAGCTCGAAGTCGCTGCCCTCCACCCGCTGGAAGCGGCCGTCGACGAACTCGACCTCGTGGGCCTGCAGTGCCCGGACGCGGCCGCCGGCGTCCCCGAGGAACGCCGCGGTGTTGACGCTGTAGACCCGCTCGCCGCCCTCCTCGTGGGCCGAGGAGGTGCGGAACTTCATCGGCCACGTCGGCCAGGGGTTCGCGGCGGGACGCTCCTCCGGCGGGCGCGGCATGATCTCGAACTGGTGCACCGACGCAGCACCCTGGCGGTGGGAGGTCCCGAGGCAGTCCGCACCGGTGTCACCGCCGCCGATGATGACGACCTTGCGTCCGGCGGCGGAGATCGGGACGTCCGCGACGGCCAGGTCACCCTCCTGCGCTCGGTTGGCCCAGGGCAGGAACTCCATGGCCTGGTGGATGCCATCGAGCTCGCGGCCCGCGATCGGTAGGTCCCGCGCGATCGTGGCACCGCCGGCGAGCACGACCGCGTCGAAGTCCGCGCGGAGCTCGTCGGCGGAGATGTCGACGCCGGCGTCCACCCCCGTGCGGAACTCGGTGCCCTCCGCCTCCATCTGGGCGACGCGACGGTCGACGTGCCGCTTCTCCATCTTGAACTCGGGGATGCCGTAGCGCAGCAACCCGCCGACGCGGTCGGCACGTTCGAACACGACCACGTCGTGGCCGGCGCGGGTCAGCTGCTGGGCAGCGGCGAGCCCCGCCGGTCCGGAACCCACGACCGCGACCCGCTTGCCGGTGCGGACCGACGGGGGCCGCGGCACGACCCAGCCCTCGTCCCACGCCCGGTCGATGATGGTGACCTCGACCTGCTTGATGGTCACCGGGTCGTCGTTGATGCCGAGGACGCAGGCCGCCTCGCACGGGGCGGGGCACAACCGGCCGGTGAACTCGGGGAAGTTGTTGGTGGCGTGCAGGCGCTCGATGGCCTGCTTCCAGTGGTCGCGGTAGACCAGGTCGTTCCAGTCCGGGATGAGGTTGCCGAGCGGGCACCCGTCGTTGCAGAACGGGATGCCGCAGTCCATGCACCGGCTCGCCTGGGTCTGGAGGCGCTCCTGCGCGAACGGCAGGTGGACCTCACGCCAGTCGGTGACGCGGTCGGGGACCGGTCGGCTCCCCGGCAGCTCACGCTCGTGCTTGAGGAACCCGCGGACGTCGCCCATGGTGCCTACCTCCGTCGTTCGCGCCACCGGGGACGCCGTTCGCTCCGGCCGGGCCGGACCTGCCGTGGGAACTCAGCCGCGCGCCGAGGCCATGACCGCCTCGTCGACGTCGCTGCCCTGCTCCTCGGCGAGGCGCCTGGCCTCCAGGACGCGCTTGTAGTCGCGCGGCATGACCTTCTTGAAGCGTCGCGCCTCGGGGTGCCACCGGGCCAGCAACCGTTCGGCGACCGCGGAGCCGGTCAGTTCGAGGTGGCGGCGGATCTGATCGCGCAGCCACTGCTTGTCCGGCTCGTCGAGCGGGTCGAGGTCGACCATCTCGGGGTTGACCAGGCTCCGGAACCGGTCGTCCGGGTCGTGGACGAACGCGATCCCGCCGGACATCCCGGCACCGAAGTTGCGTCCGGTCTCCCCGAGCACGACGGCGCGACCACCGGTCATGTACTCGCACCCGTGGTCACCGACGCCCTCGACGACGGCGACCGCACCGGAGTTGCGGACGCAGAACCGTTCGCCGACGACCCCGCGCACGTAGGCGTGCCCACCGGTGGCGCCGTAGAGCATCACGTTGCCGGCGACGATCGAGTCCTCGGCCACGAAGTCGCCGTGGGTGTGGTCGGGCGGCCGGATGACCAGCGTCCCGCCCGACAGCCCCTTGCCGACGAAGTCGTTGGCGTCACCGTGCAGACGCAGGGTGATCCCACGCGGGACGAACGCCCCGAAGCTCTGTCCGGCCGACCCGTGGAAGCTGATGTCGATGGTGTCGTCGGGCAGCCCGAGCCCGCCGTACCGCTTGGTGAGCTCGTGACCGAGCAACGTGCCGACGGTGCGGTTGACGTTGCCGATCGGTAGCTCGATCCTGACCTGCTCCTGGCGTTCGAGCGCCGGGGCGGACAGCTCGATCAGCTGCTGGTCGAGCGCATCGTCGAGACCGTGGTCCTGGGTCTTGGTGCAGCGCCGGTCCTGCTCCCACGGTGAGGTGGGCACGTGCAGGATGGGGGACAGGTCGAGGCCCTTGGCCTTCCAGTGCCCGACCGC
>CAYSTY010000098.1:0-7886 GCA_964433685.1 uncultured Actinomycetota bacterium
CAAGCCACCCCTCGGCCGTCACAGGCCACCTCCTGGTCGGGACCTTCGGCCCCACATGGGTCCGTGCTCTTGACGGGTGACGATGCGTCGTCGTAGCGTGTGAAATCGATTACTCCACCGGTCGACGCCCGCGTCGTCCGGCGGTGGCGGCAGATCGTTCGGAGCAGGCGATGGTCACGATGCGGGAGGTGGCGGCCGCCGCCGGCGTGTCCGTGGCGACCGTGTCCCGCGTCCTCAACGAGGTCCCGAGCGTCAACGCGACCGCGCGCAGCGCTGTGCACCGGGCCGTCGCCGAACTCGGCTACCGCCCGAACCAGCTCGCCTCGTCGCTGCGTCGGCAGCGGACGCGCACCGTCGCCATGGTCGTGCCCCACATCGCCAACCCGTTCTTCCCGCGGCTGATCCAGTCGGTCGAGCGCGCGCTGACGGCGGACGCGCACGAGCTGCTGTTGGCCGACTCGCAGGACGATCCGGACACCGAACGCGACCGGGTCCGCGCCCTGATCGACCGGCAGGTGGACGGGGTGCTGCTCGTGCCGTGCCACGAGCACGACAGCGCGGCCACCCTGGCGGTCACCGACGTCCCCTACGTCCTGCTCGACCGCACCGTCGCCGGCATCGTCAGCGATCGCGTGCTCCTGCACGACGCGGCCGGTATCGCCAAGGTCGCCGTCCACCTGCGTGAGGAGGGCCGGCGTTCGTTCGCGTTCGTCAGCGCCGAACCGACCACCTCGACCGCCCGCACCCGGTTGGAGGCGTTCCGGGTCGAAGCGGGCGCCGACGCCCCCACCTACCTCGGCGACTTCTCGCTCGCGTGGGGGCGGCAGGCCGCCGGGCTCCTGCTCGACCGGCCGCTGCCGGACGCGGTGATCTGCGGCAACGACCTCGTCGCCATCGGGGTGATGCGCGGGCTGCGCGACGGTGGCGTCGACCTGCCGCGGGACGTCGCGGTCACCGGTTACGACGACGTCGGCTTCGCGGAGGTCTCCCACCCGCCCCTGACCACCATCCGTCAACCGATCGACCGGCTGGGGCAGGCCGCGGTCGCCCTCCTGCTCGATCGCGCTGGTGGTCAGGACCCCGCCGCGCGCGAGGTCGTCCTCGTCCCCGAGCTGGTGGTGCGCGCCTCGAGCACCGGAGGTCCCGCGTGAACCTGCTGACCTGCCAGGGCCTGACCAAGACCTTCCCCGGGACGCGGGCGCTCACCGACGTCGACCTCACCGTCGGCGCTGGGGAGGTCGTCGCGCTGCTCGGCGAGAACGGCGCGGGCAAGTCCACCCTGATGAAGATCCTCGGCGGCGTGTACACACCCGACGCCGGGACGATGAGCTTCGACGGGCAGCCCTACGCACCGCAGCGTCCTGCCGACGCGATCGCGGTCGGGATCGGGACCATCCACCAGGAGATGAGCCTGCTGCCCGAGCTGTCGATCACCGAGAACGTGCTGCTCGGTCGTCTGCCGACCCGCTCGAGCGGAGCGATCGATCGTGCTGCCGCTCGCGCCACCGTCACGGCGTGCCTGGCCCGTGTCGGGCTGCGCGTCGACCCCGCCACCCCCGTGCGTCGCCTCTCGGTCGCCCAGCAGCAACAGGTCGAGATCGCCAAGGCACTGTCCCTCGACGCCCGCGTCCTGCTGCTCGACGAACCGACCGCCTCGCTCGGCGACGAGGAGTCCGAGGCGTTGTTCGCGCTGATCGACGACCTGCGGGCCCAGGGGGTCGGGTTCATCTACATCTCCCACCGCCTCGCGGAGATCGCCACCGTCGCCGACCGCATCATCGTGCTGCGCGACGGTGCGCGCGTCGCCGCGTTCGATCGAGGTGACGTCCCGGTCGAGAACCTCGTCGAAGCGATGGTGGGCCGCGCCGTCGACCAGGTCTTCCCCGATCCCCCGGCGCACACCGGTGAGGTGGTGATGAAGGTCACGGACCTCGCCCGCGAGGGCGTGTTCGAAGGGATCGACTTCGAGCTGCACCGCGGGGAGATCCTCGGCATCGCCGGGCTCGTCGGTGCCGGTCGGACCGAGGTGGTGCGCGCGCTGTTCGGCGCCGACCCACCGACCGCGGGGACCATCGAGATCGACGGGCGCGTCTGGCGGCTGCGTCGACCCGAGGACGCCGTCCGCGCCGGGATCGTCCTGGTCCCCGAGGACCGCAAGGGCCAGGGGCTGGTGCTGGGCTTGAGCGTCCAGGACAACCTCGCGCTGCCCTCCCTCGAGGAGCTCGCCGAGCGCGGCGCGGTGACGCGCGGGGTGCTGCGTCGCCTCGCCGACCGCACCGCGGCGCGGCTGGAGATCCGCGGGCGACCGACCCAGCCGGCCCGCACCCTGTCGGGTGGCAACCAGCAGAAGGTCGTGATCGGCAAGTGGCTCGAACGCCGGCCGAGGATCGTCCTGTTCGACGAGCCGACGCGTGGGGTGGACGTCGGCGCGAAGGCGGCCATCTACGAGGTCATCACCGAGCTCGCCGCCGCCGGGGTCGCCTGCGTGGTGGTGTCGTCCGAGCTGCCGGAGGTGCTCGGCCTCGCGCACCGGGTCCTGGTGATGAGCGAGGGCCGCCAGACCGGCGTCCTCGAACGACACGAGGCCGACGAGGAGGCCGTTATGACGCTCGCCGTGGAGGTGGGACCGTGACCGACCGGACCGCGCAGCTCGCGGGCTTCGACCTCGCACGCCTCAAGCAGCACCTGTCCGGCGTCGGGCCGCTGATCGGCCTGCTGCTGCTGGTCGTGGTGCTGTCGATCCTGTCGCCGGCGTTCATGACGGTCGCCAACGCGGTGAACATCTTCCAGCAGATCAGCGTGCTGGCGATCCTCGCCCTCGGTGCGACCGCGGTGATCATCACCGGCGGTATCGACCTGTCGGTCGGGTCCATCCTCGCGCTGTCGGGGATCGTGACCGCCTGGGTCGCGACGAGCGCCGGGCTGCCGTTCGCGGTCGCGATCGTGGTCGGGATCGCGGCCGGCGCGGCCGCCGGTGCCATCAACGGTCTGCTCATCACCAAGGGCAAGCTGCCGCCGTTCATCGCGACGTTGGCGATGCTGTCGGTGGCGCGTGGTCTCACCCTCGTCATCAGCGACGGCCGTCCGATCTCCGGGATGCCGTCGTGGTTCCGCCAGCTGGTGTCGTACCGCCTGTTCGGGGTCGTGCCGCTGTCGGTCCTGCTGGTCGTGCTGCTCTACGTGCTCGGCGCGTTGTACCTGCGCACCCGCCCGTCGGGGCGTGCCCTGTACGCCATCGGTGGCAGCGAGGAGGTCGCGCGCCTGTCGGGTCTGCGCGTCGACCGCGAGAAGCTCAAGGTCTACACGGCCGCCGGGTTCCTGGCGGGCGTGGGCGGGCTGGTGCTCGCCGCGCGGCTCAACTCCGCGCAACCCACCGCCGGCGGTGGCGTCGAGCTCGACGTCATCGCCGCGGTCGTCATCGGCGGGGCCAGCCTCGCCGGTGGCGCCGGCACCGTGGCAGGGACCCTGACGGGGGCGCTGATCATCGGCGTGCTCCGCAACGGGCTCAACCTGCTCGACGTGTCGTCGTTCTGGCAGCAGGTGGTGATCGGTTCGGTCATCGCCGCCGCGGTCATGGTCGACACCCTCCGCCGGCGCCAGAGCGATTGATCTCCCCGAGCCGACACGCCCCGTGGCGGCTCACGACCGACAAGGACGACACCGATGAGGATCGCACCCACCAAGCGCCGTGTCGTGGCGTTGTTCGCCGCCGTCGCGCTCGTCGCCACCGCGTGTGGCGGCGACGACGGCGACGGCGACGGTGCCACCGACGGCAACGGGGGCGGTGACGAGGCAGCCGCGTCGATCGGCCTGGCCATCTCCACCCTCCAGAACCCGTTCTTCGTCAGCCTCCGCGACGGCGCCCAGGACGCTGCGGACGAGGCCGGCGCCACCCTGTCGATCTCGGATGCGCAGGACGACGCCCAGCAGCAGGCCGATGACATCCAGGACTTCATCACCCAGGGTGTCGACGTGCTGATCATCAACCCGGTGGACTCCGCGGCGATCGTGCCGTCGGTCGAGGCGGCCAACGACGCCGGGATCCCGGTCGTCACCGTGGACCGCGGTGCCGAAGGTGGCGAGATCACCTCGCACATCGCCTCGGACAACGTCCTCGGCGGCCAGCTCGCGGGTGAGTACCTGTTCGAGCAGATCGGTGGCGAGGGTTCGGTCGCCCAGCTCGAGGGTGTCCCCGGTGCGTCGGCCACCAACGACCGTGGTGCCGGCTTCCAGGAGGCGCTCGACGCGGCCGACGGCATCGACCTCGCCAGCTCCCAGACCGCGAACTTCAACCGCGAGGAGGGCTACAGCGTCGGGCAGAACCTGCTCCAGGCCAACGCCGACCTCGCCGGTCTGTTCGCCCAGAACGACGAGATGGCGCTCGGTGCGCTCGAGGCGGCCGAGGAAGCCGGCCTGAGCGACCTCGTCGTGGTGGGCTTCGACGCCACCGACGACGCGATCGCTGCCGTCCGTGAGGGACGTCTGGCCGCCACCGTCGCCCAGCAGCCGTCCGAGATGGGTCGCATCGGGGTCGAGACCGCCATCGCCGTCTTCGGTGGTGACGACGTCGATGCCGAGCAGCCGGTCGAGGTCGACGTGGTCACGGCGGACAACGTCGACGACCTGTTCCCGGAGGGTTGACGGTGACCGACGACGCGGCTCGCTACGACGTCGCGGTCGTCGGTAGCGCCAACGTCGACCTGGTCGTCCCGGTCGAGGCGTTGCCTCGGCCGGGGCAGACCGTGCTCGGCGGCGACCACCTGCAGGTGCCCGGCGGCAAGGGTGCCAACCAGGCGGTCGCCGCCGGCCGGCTCGGCCGTCGCGTGGCGATGGTCGGACGTGTCGGCGGCGATGCCTACGGTCGCCAACTGCTCGGCTCGCTCGCCTCGGCGGGCGTCGACACCACCCACCTGCGTCCGACCGCCGACGTGCCGAGCGGCATCGCCCTGATCACCGTCGACGCCGTCGGTGAGAACACCATCGCCGTCAGCCCCGGTGCCAACGCCCGTCTGTCCCCGGCGGACGTCGAGGCAGCGGGTCCCGTCCTCGCGGCCGCGGCCGTGACGCTCGTCCAGCTCGAGGTACCGCTCGACACGGTCGCCGCAGCCGTCGGCGCCGCGGGGGGTCGGGTGGTGCTCAACCCCGCCCCGGCGGCCGAGTTGAGCACCGCGCTGCTCGCCGAGGTCGACGTGCTCGTGCCCAACCGCAGCGAGCTCGGTCTGCTCGCGGGGACCGCGACCCCGGAGACGATGGCCGACGTGATCGAGGCGGCGCGGCGGCTACCGGCCGGACCCGCGCTGGTGATCACCCTCGGTGCCGACGGGGCGCTGCTGGTCGACGGTGACGAGACCGTCCACGTCCCCGCCAGGGACGTGGTCGCGGTCGATGCCACCGGCGCCGGTGATGCGTTCTGCGGAGGGCTCGCGGACGGTCTCAGCCGAGGGCTGGACCTGCTGGCGTCGGTGCGCTGGGCCGTGCGTGTGGCGGGCGCCGCGACCACCCGGTGGGGTGCGCAACCGGCGATGCCGACGCCCGACGAGGTGGTCGCCTCGGGCTCGGGGCGCGAGGCGGAGGACCTGACGTGACCCACACGACGGAGGCACGATCGTGAAGGACCAGGGCCTGCTGCACCCGCAGCTGTCACGGGTGCTGGCCGAGACCGGGCACACCGACGTCATCGGCATCGCGGATGCGGGGCTGCCCATCCCGTCGCACGTCGAACGCGTGGACCTCGCCCTCGTGCGCGGCGTCCCCACGTTCGCCGCGACCGTTCGAGCGGTCCTCGCCGAGCTCCGCGTCGAGCGACTGATCATCGCCGAGGAGTCGCGCGAGGCCTGTCCCGACCTCGTCGCTCTGCTGACCGAGCTCGCCCCCGACGCGACGGTGATGTGGGTGGCGCACGAAGAGCTCAAGGTGCGCAGCCGCGACGCCCGCGCCATCGTGCGCACCGGTGAGTTCACCCCGTTCGCGAACGTCCTGCTCGTCAGCGGCGTCGACTTCGGCTGAGCGTCCGTCCCGGGGCGGGCTCGACCCCGGCGTGGCGTGGTCCGACGCACGGGAGGCCACCGAGGTTGCACCTGGTGACCGACCGGCGCGGGGCGAGGGTCGCAGCGCACACCCCAGCTCGCGGGAGCGCCCCGCCCGCGGCGTCGTCGCCGCGCGTCGCTACCTTCGCCGTCCTGGTACCGACGGGTGATGGCAGCGGGGGAGCGGCGTGGACGTGACGACCGAGCAGGTCCGTGGCAGGTGGCGTCCACGGCCGGCGTTGTTCGTGGCCCTGGCCGCGTTGACGATCGCTGCGCTCGCGGCCATGAGTCTGTCGGCGCTCGCCTACGGATCGACCGCCCGCGACGGCGAGCACCTCCTGCCCGGCACGACCATCGCGTCGGTCGTCGTGGGGGACAGCTCCCTCGAGGACGCCCGCACCGCCGTGACCGCCCACCTCGACCGACAGCTGGAACGGACGATCACCGTCACGTACGGCGACCGCTCCTGGACCACCACCCCCGCCGAGCTCGGCGCCACCACCGACCTGGACGAGACGGTGCGGCGGGCCGCCGACCGTGCGGACGAGCTCGGGTTCACCGACCTGGTGCGGCTGCGGTGGTTCGGTGCGACCGAGGACCTCGCCCACGAGGTGACCGTCAGCGTCCCCGACGACACGGTCGCGGCGTTCGTCGCGACGATCGCCGCCGAGGTCGACCGTGACCCCCGCGACGCCGAGGTCGCGTGGACCGATGGTGCGGTGGCGGTGACCGTCGAGGGACGCAACCAGCTCGAGGTCGTCCAGGACGAGGCGATCGACGCGCTCCGTGAGCTCGCTGTCGGCAACGACACCGACCTCGAGCTGCCCGTCACGTCCACCGCACCGCAGGTCACCACCGCAGCTGCCGAGGGGGCCGCCGCCGACGTCGGCACCGTCGTCGACGCTGCGCTCGACCGGGTGGTGACCGTCACCTTGGAGGGACGTTCGGAGGCCCGGACCGCCCGTGAGCTCGGTGCCACGCCGGACATCGCGCCTCTGGTCGCTGCCGCGCTCACCGGGCAGGACCCGGCCGCGATCCCGCTCGACCTCGACATCGCCGACGAGGACGTCACCGAGGTCGTCGACGCGGTCGCCGCGGGCACCGCCGTCGCAGCGAAGGACGCCATCCTCGACGTCACCGGCGGGGGGTTCCGCGTCACACCGGAGGTCGACGGTGCGGCCGTCGACCGGGTCGAGGCGGTCGCCCTCCTGCAGGGAGCCTTCGACGGCGGGGACGCCGAGGTGGCCCTGTCGCTGCGCACCGTCCGGCCCACCATCACCGCCGCCGACCTCGACCGGGTGCTGGTGGTCGACCAGGGCAGCACCACCGTGACCCTCTACCGCGACGGTGTGCCCTCGCGATCGTGGCCCGTCGCCGTCGGCACGAACAACAGCCCCACACCGACCGGTCAGTTCGTCGTCGGCGCCAAGCGCTTCGAACCCACCTGGGTCAACCCGGCGCGGGACCGCTGGGGCAAGGACATGCCCGAACGCATCGGTCCGGGGCCGAGCAACCCGTTGGGCCTGCGCGCCATCAACTGGAACACCACCGCGGGCCACGACACCCTGATCCGCTTCCATGGCACCCCGAACGAGGCGTCCATCGGGTCGGCGTCGTCGAACGGGTGCGTGCGCATGTTCAACCGGGACGTGGTGGAGCTCTACGAGCTGGTCGAGACCGGCATGGTCATCGTCAGCCACCACTGATCTCCGGCACCGGGTGGGCGGGGGCCCGACGGAGCGCGCTGGTCCGCGGTCACCTCCCAGGCGGGGACACCGTGCGGATCCGGCGGTTGCGCACCGGTCGGCGCCCCCGTCTCGTCCAGATGCAGTCACCGCGACTGCAAGTGGGGCCCGATGC
>CAYSTY010000099.1:0-7880 GCA_964433685.1 uncultured Actinomycetota bacterium
CGCCGTCGGAGGCGTCGCCGTCCCACTCGACGTTGATGGCGTTGAACACCCCGACGCCGCCCGGCCCGCCGTGGATCGGGATGCGTTCACCGGTCCCGCGGTCGTCGTACTGCCACTCGCCGAGCGGGGCGTCCAGGGGGATGCCCGCGCCCTGCAGGTCGGTGATCGCGTCGCCGAGCGCGATGCCGACGCGCGGGTCGGCCACGTTCAGGTCGCGTGGGGTCCCCACCGGGTCGCCCAGTGAGAACGGCGTCAGCCACGGCAGGCCGAGGAGGCCCGTCCCGGTGGGGTCGCCGACCGGTGAGGTCAGACCCTGGAGGTTCGACACGAACCGACGGAACACGATCGCGCCGGTCGAGTCGAGGTCGTCGCGCAGATCCCAGCCCGCGAGCGCATCGCACGCCGCGGCGGTCGCCACCGGCGGTCCGGAGGTCGCCGCTACGAGCGGCACCGACCGGCAGAAGGCGACGAGGTCGTCGCGCATCAGCTCACCCGCGTACTGGCGGTTGTCGAACACCGCCTGTTCGAGGATCTGCCGGTTCCAGCGCCCGCCCGCCTGGTCACCCCAGTCGTCCTCCCCGGCGGCCCGGTCCGCGACCATCTGCAGGCCGATGCGGGTGCGCAGGGTGCGTTCGGCCTCCTCGTCGCCGACGATCCGGGCGTACCCGGTCAGGGGCTCATCAGGGTTGGTGAGCCAGTAGCTGTCGTTGCCGTTGTGGACGTAGTCGTCGCGGAACAGGTGCGGGAGGTTCTCCGGTCCGAAGATCCCCGGCGCCACCGCATCGGGGTCGGCGTCCCAGTTGCACGAGGACCGCGAACCGTCCAACGTCGGCAACCCCAGCGCCGCGAAGGTCACGATCCCGAGCGCCGTCGGGCACGCCAGCACCTTCTCGTCTGGCACG
This sequence comes from uncultured Actinomycetota bacterium, assembly GCA_964433685.1. GTDB lineage: Bacteria > Actinomycetota > Nitriliruptoria > Nitriliruptorales > Nitriliruptoraceae > Nitriliruptor. The sequence continues at coordinate 903 of CAYSTY010000099.1, forward strand.
TTCGGGACCACGGTGATGTCGGCGTAGTACGCCTCGCCGCTACGGTCCGCCGCGATGGTGTTGACCCACGGCACGCCCTGGTTGCGGACGGTCACCTCGTAGATGTCGCGCACGCTCTGGGCGAGGTTCTTCTCGAAGAAGTGGTTGAGGTAGCGCATCTGGTCGTTCGCGTCGCCCATCGCGAAGCCGATGACCGGCGTCCACGGGAACAGCGGCAGCCCGAGCGCCCCGGTCATCATCGGGCCGTACTCGGTCCAGTACAGGGTGCGTTCCACCTCGCCGATCGAGCCGTCCTCCTCCCGGACGGGAACCTGCACCACCCGCTCCTCCATCTGCCTCGGTTGCCCGTCGACGAGGTAGGTCGTGGGCGAGCCGGGCACGAGCGTCAGCTGGAACGGGGTGAAGCGGAACGCGGTCGACACCGTGTGCGACCACGCGACCCCCTCGGTCGTGCCGATCAGCACCACCGGTACCCCGTACAGCGACGCGCCCTGGACGTCCATCACGCCGGGGATGGTCAGGTGCGCGTGGTAGAGCCGCTCGCCGCCCTGCCACGGGAAGTGCGGGTTGCCGAGCACCAGGCCGCTGCCGTCCTCGGTCGTCTCCGACCCGAACCCGTAGGCGTTCGAGCCGATGCCGAGGATGCCCTCCGCCCGTTCGGGGAACGACGCCACGAGGTCGCGCTGTTCGCCGCTCACGCCGGGCACGTCGGGGAGCTGGTCGACCGGCACGCTCCCGCCGCTCGGGTCGAGCAGGTCGAGGAGGCCGGCGAGGTCGTCCGCGTCCGGGACCTCGGCGTCCTCCCCGGTCGGCAGCAGGCTCGGGTGCGGCGGCTGGGCGTCGCCGATGAACTCGATCGCCACCCCGGCCGAGGCGAGCCCCGCCAGCTGGTAGAAGCGGCGGTAGGCGTCCATCTCGGTGATCGGCCGCACCCACGGCTCGCCCGCGCAGGCCGGGTCGTCGATCCCGTCGGGCCCACCGACGTCGGCGAGGTAGCGGTTGTACCCGGCCACGTACCCGCGCACGGCGTCGACGATCTCGTCCCGGGGGCCGTGGGGCGGCTCCTGCGCGATCAGCTCCTCGATGCGGCCCGACTGGTCGACCGCACGGTGGTAGGCGTCGGAGGCGAGGTTGCCGTGCGAGCTGCCGTTGCCCTCGAAGGTCCACCGCTCGTCCGGGCCGAAGAACCGCGACCGGTCGCCGTTCACGGTCACGTAGAAGTCCGCGGCGGTGCAGATGTTGTCCTCCGCGAACGCGTAGCCGTACCCGAAGCCGAGGTCGCCGAACCCGTCGGCGAGGATGTGCGGGATGCCGAACGCGGTGCGGCGGATGGTCGCCTCGTACCCCGAACCGACGTGCGTCGGGTCGTCGAGCGCCAGCTCGTCGTCGGCCCGCGCCGGGTCGTCGGCCACCGCGGGACCGGCGACGGCGACCGTCGCGGCCACCGCGAGCGCCACCGCCAACGTCCGTCCTGCTCGTCGCACATCGCCTCCGTCGTCCACGTGGGCGCCGGCACGGCGCGACACCGGACCGACCTCGGAGGTTTCGCCGCCGGCCCCCCCGTCTCCTGCCCCGAGGGCGCCGGACGGCACGCACACCGGCCCTCCGGAACCGCTGCCTCGACGGTCCGGCGGCTACCGTCCGCCGCGCCCACCCGCACCTGCCGCGCAAGGAGCCCGAGTGATCCTGTCGGACGGGTCCATCCGCGAGGCGCTCGCCAGCGGTCGGATCGGCATCGATCCGCTCGACGACGACGCCATCCAGCCCTCCTCGATCGACATCCGGCTCCACCCGTCGTTCCGCGTGTTCGCCAACCACCGCTACCGCGCGATCGACCCGAAGGCCGACCAGCCGGGGCTGACCGACGAGGTCGAGGTCGAGGGTGACGAGCCGTTCGTGCTCCACCCCGGCGAGTTCGTCCTCGGGGCGACCCTGGAGCGGATCACCCTGGCCGACGACGTGGTCGCCCGGCTCGAGGGCAAGAGCTCGCTCGCCCGTCTCGGCCTGGTCATCCACTCGACCGCGGGCTTCATCGACGCGGGCTTCTCGGGCGACGTCACCCTCGAGCTGTCCAACGTCGCGACGCTGCCGATCCTCCTCTACCCACGGATGCGGATCGCCCAGCTCGCGTTCTTCCCGCTCGACCGGCCCGCGCAGCGCCCGTACGGCTCGGAGGGCCTCGGCTCCAAGTACCAGGGCCAGTCGGGTCCGACCGCCTCGCAGTACGTGCGCAACTTCGACCGTCGCTGAGCGGCCCCGCCGCCGCGACCGATCGGCCCGCCCGGGGTCGTCCGTCGGCGGTCCGCCGTCGAGGCAGCGCCGCGCGGTGTGGGACGGGCGACACCGCAGCGGGCGCGCGTCGCAGCGTCACCTGGCCGGGTTCCCTGGTGACCACCGGTGAGGGCATGTAGCGTCGAACCCGCGGGTGGTCCCCTGCACCCGCGAGAGTGGATCCGAGCCGAGCCACCAGCCGTGGCCCCCACGCACCGTCCGTCCCCTTCGGTCGCGTGGGACGTGACCGGATCGACCCCTGGCCCCCGGTGACCCCTCACCGGGGGCCAGCCCCGTCGGACGGCCGCCCTCACCGTCCGTCACGGACGGTCGCGTCCGGCGTGCGCACGGTGACGGCACCCAGCGTGACCTGCCGCCTCGTCCCGACGCTCTCCCTGCGAGGAGAGGAACGTGAGGATGAGCGTGACCGACGAGGTTCCCCCGACCGTGGAGCTCGGGGCGACGTCCCGCCAGGACGACGAGGCCGCGCTCCAGCGTGCCCTCGGCGCCCGGCTGCGGCGGGCGCGACGTGCCCGCGGCCTGACGCTGCAGGACGTGGAGGAACGCAGCGGTGGCCGCTGGAAGGCGGTCGTGATCGGGTCCTACGAGCGCGGCGACCGGGCGGTGTCGGCCGCACGGCTGTCCGAGCTGGCCGACTTCCTCGAGGTCGAGGTGTCCGAACTCCTCGGTGACCTCGGTCGCGACCGTCCGACCGGTCCAGGCAGCGCGCTGCGGTTCGACGTCGTCGCGCTGGCGGCGGCTGCCGATCAGGACGCGACGCTCGAGCCGCTGGTGCGCCTCGTCGAGCGGGTGCGTTGGCAGCGTGGCGACCACCGGTCGGCGGTCATCGCGGTGCGCCACGCCGACCTCGATGCCGTCGCGGTCGTGCTCGGCACGAGCGTCGCCGACCTCGCCGACCGGCTCGCCGCGCGTGGGGTACTGGTCGGATGAGCCTCACCGGCGAGGTGTCGACCCACGACGCCACCGCCGACGAGGTGGCGGACGAGGGCTACCGGCGGCGGCTCGGCGCGCGGCTCGGTGAGGTCCGCCGCGCGCAGGGTCTGTCCCCCCAGGACGTCGAACGGGTGTCCGCCGGCCGGTTCCCGGCCGCACTGATCGGTGCGTACGAGCGCGGTGCCCGGCCGGTCGCGACCGACGAACTGGCCGCGCTCGCGGCCTTCTACGGGGTGCCGGTTCCCGAGCTGCTGCCCGATGACGGTTGGCCGGCCCCGACGGCCGGCACCCACCTCGACCTGCACCTGTCGGTACCGGCGCTGCGGGCCAGCGCCGATCCTGCGGTCGCGCCGCTCGCCCGGCTCGTGGACCACGTCCGTGCCCGGCGCGGTAACGACCGCGGCCAGGTCATCTCGCTGCGTGCGGACGACCTGTGCACCGTCGCCGTGGAGCTCGACCTCGATGCGGCGGAGCTCCCCGCGTGGCTCGCCCGGCGTGGGCTGGTCGCGCAGGCCTGATCGCCGGCCGCACCGGTCACCAGCTGCCGCCGCCTCCACCGCCGCCGCCGGATCCCGCGCCGCCCCCACCGAAGCTGCCGCCGCCACCGCTGCTGTCGGAGGGTGCCGTCGTGGACGCGCTGTGGCTCGCGGTGACCGCGGCGAGCGTCGCCGGGTGCGCGAACCACGGGTCCGGACCGACCCCGCCGGCCTGACCGCGCTGCGTCGCCTCCACCATCAGCGGCTCGAAGCGTTCGAGCCACGAGTCCGCCAGCCCGAACACCATCGCGTACGGCAGCAACGCCACCGCGGGGTGGGCCGTCCCGATGCCCTCCTGCCCCGCCGCGAACTCGAGCCGGTCCGCGTGCACCTCCTCGAGGAAGTGCTTGAACGCCCCCGACCGCGCCATCAGGTCGCGGCCCTCGGAGGTCAGGGGCAACCGTTCACGTCCCCACATGAGCGCGAGGGTGAGCCACGTGACGGCCAACCCGACCCACGCCACGACCACCGCGAGCAGCGGGACGTCGAGCACCGCCAGCGACGCCAGGCCCACCGCGACACCGACCGCAAGGACCAGCAGCACGAACAGCACGTACCCGCCGCCGCGCAGGATCCCACCACCGGTGTGCAGGAAGCGCTCGTCATCGTGGAAGGTCCCCCGGCTGTGCTGGCTGAGGACCTGCAGCGCGGCGTCGGACCGGTCGGAGGTCGTCTCGTCGTACTCGCCGTCGAAGGTGATCGGCCGGCCGCCGGGGCACAGCGCCTCCAGGGCACGCGCCTCCCACGGTCGGGCCGTCTCCGGGGCGGATCCCGGACCGACGGTGATGCGCTCACCGTCCTCGGAGGTGGTGGTGGCGACCACGCCACGGATCTCGAGGTCGATCAGCGTCGCCAGCAGGGCGTCGCTGCCGACGGGACGGAGCACGGGGGCGGCCAGCTCCACCGGCGCGCGACCGTCCGGAGGTGCCAGCTCCGCCGTCGGTGCGACCCGGTCGTGCAGGTGCGGGTCGGTCACCTCGTCGCGGTAGACCCGGCGGGCGCGGACGAACTCGAGCAGCGCGGCCGGTGCGATCAGCAGCACGAGCATGATGAGCGTCGCCGGCACGAGCGGGACGCCGAGCGAGGCGAACGGCGCGCGCTGGTCGAGCTCGGTCACGTCCTCGACGGGCAGCTGGTCGGCTGCGGCCCCGAGCGCCTCGGCCGGGAACTCGACCGCGACCGTCGCGGTCTCGAAGCGGGCCAGTTCCCCGATCGGTTGGGTGACCGTCGAGCCCTCCGTCAGGGACTCGCCACACGCGCCGGTGGTCCCCGCCGCCCCGGCGACGCACGCCACCGAGGTGGGCGAGCCCGGCAGGCTCACGCGCAGGACGGTCGCGCCCACCTCGGTGGGCCACTGGTCACCGGGGATGTCGAGGCGGACCTGGACCTGGTCGGGTCGCGCCTCGGGTCGGAACAGCAGGCGGTCGATGCGGTAGCGCAACCGGTAGGTCTGCGGACCCGGGTCGAGCTCGACGCTCGCGTCCCCGATGCGCACCCGCGGGTCGCCCGCGTCGGTCCGCTCCTCGCGGTAGGTCCAGGGTGCTGCCTCGTCACCCGCGTCGACGCCGTCGATCGTGTAGCGGACCGGGCTCCCGGCCGGACCGGCGCCCTCGAGGTCGCGGAAGATGCCGCGGCGAGGTTCGGTGAACGTGACCGCGATGGTCTCGACCACCTCGAGGCTGCCGTCCGGCTGGACCGCGACGTCCCGTTCGAACCGGTCGATCACGAACCCGTCGTCGCCACCGAGACCGGCGCCGACGAGGGCGGCGCCGACGACCATCGCGACCACGACCAGCGTGATGACGACGCTGGTGACCAGCTTCGCGGTGGTGCTCACGGGCGGGCTCCGGGGTCGAGGTCGACGGTGGCCGCCCGGCGGGCGTCGGCGCTGTCGACGGCGAACAGGCGGCGGCGTTCGAACCCGAACGGCCTCGCGACCAGGACCGACGGGAAGGTCTCGAGCAGCTCGTGGTAGTGCGCGACGCGGGAGTTGGCGAAGTCGCGCGCGAAGGCCAGGCGGTCCTCGGTCGCGGCCAGCTCGTCCTGCAGCTCACGGAAGTTGGCGTCCGCCTTCAGGTCCGGGTACTCCTCGCCGATCGCGATGAGACGGCCGACCGCCGCGCCGAGCTCGTCCTCGGCAGCCTCGCGGACGGTCGGGTCGGTAGCGCTGAGGGCCCGGGTCCGCGCCTCGGTGACCGCGTCGAGGGCCGCACGCTCGTGGCCGGCGTAGCCCTGGACGGTCGCGACCAGGTTCGGGATGAGGTCGTGGCGGCGCTGCAGGTCGGTGTCGACCTGGGCCCACGCCTCGTCGACGCGGACGCGGGCACGCACCAGCCGGTTGTAGAGCACGACGACCAGCAGCGCGAGGATGACGACGGCGGCCAGCACGGCCAGGAACGGTTCCACGGACGACCCCTGCCCGAGGGTCGCGGCGCGACCCACGCTGGGCGCGGTGATGCTACGCCGCCACGGCCGGACCCCGGCACACGGCCGGGGTCCGGGGCGATGCGGGGTCGGACGGCGAGGTGGTGCCGCCCGGCGCGGGTCGGGTCACTGCTGCCCGGCGGGCTCGGGTTCGGTCGGTGCGCCGCCGCCCTGGCCCTGCACCCCCTGCGCCGCCATCGGCAACAGGCGACCTCGCTGCAGCACCTCGGAGATGTCGAGGACCTCGACCTGCCCCTCGGCGAGCGTGCCCTCCTGGACCTTCTGCGCGATGCCGTCGGACAGCATCGTGGTGCAGTACGGGCAGGCGGTGGAGATCAGGTCCGGGTCCAGCTCGAGCGCCTCCTCGATGCGCTCGATGTTGACCCGCTTGCCGATGGTCTCCTCCATCCACATGCGCGCGCCACCGGCGCCGCAGCAGAAGCCGTTGGAGCGGCAGCGGCTCATCTCGGTGGGCTTGAGGCCCGGCACCGCGTCGACCACCTTGCGCGGGTCGGAGTACACCTCGTTGTGGCGGCCGAGGAAGCACGGGTCGTGGTAGGTGATCCGCTTGTCGAGCTCCGAGGTGGCGACCAGACGTCCCTCGTCGATCAGCTTGGCGAGCACCTCCGAGTGGTGCACGACCTCGAAGTTGCCGTCGAAGTCGGGGTACTCGTTCTTGAGGGTGTTGAAGCAGTGCGGACACCAGGCGACGATCTTGGTCTTCTCGGCGCCGACGCTCTTGAGCAGCTCGACGTTCTGCTGCGCGAGCATCTGGAACAGGTACTCCATCCCG
>CAYSTY010000100.1:0-7785 GCA_964433685.1 uncultured Actinomycetota bacterium
TGACCTTGGTGCCGCGGGCGTCGAACTCGTCCTTGAGCTTGGCGACGGCGCCGAGCTCGGTGGTGCACACCGGCGTGAAGTCCTTGGGGTGGCTGAACAGGACCGCCCAGCTGTCCCCCTTCCAGTCGTGGAAGTTGACCTCACCCTCGGTGGTGGGGGCGGTGAAGTCCGGTGCGGTGTCGCCGAGACGGATCGACATGCGGTGCTCCTGCGGTCGGGTGGGGACGGCGGGGTCGGCCGTGCGCGTGGGCGTGGAGGAGGCGCAGCGCGGCTCGGCGACGGTACGACCGCCGGTGCGCGCGCGTCGTGGCGGCGGGGTGCGAACCGTGCGAACCGTGGCCCGGACGCCCGCGACGCACGCGACGCCCGGCGCGTCAGGCGTCGTCCTGGTCGTCCGCCTCGAGGGGGACGAGCACCTGCCGCAGCAGCGCCTCGAGCTGGTCGGCCTCGGCGGCGCCGATACCGGCGAAGATCGCGCGCAGCTCGCCCGTGTGCGCATCGAGCGCCGCGTCGATGACCTCGCGGCCGCGGTCGGTCAGACCCACTCGCGTCCGACGGCGGTCGTCGGGGTCGGGGGTGCGCACGAGCAGCCCCGCGGCCTCCAGGCGGTCGAGGCGGTTGGTCATGGCACCCGACGAGACCAGGAGCGAGCGGTACAGCTCGGTCGGGGTGAGCTCGTAGGGTGGTCCGGAACGCCGCAGCGCCGCCAGCACGTTCTGCTCGCCGACCGACAGCTCCCAGGGGGAGAGGTGGTCGGTGGCGGCACGGTCGAGGTAGCGCGAGAGGCGCACGATGCGGGCCGCGACCCGCAGCAACGAGGTGTCGAGGTCGGGACGCTCCTGCGCCCACTGGTGCAACAGGTGGTCGACGTGGTCGACGTGGTCGCCACCGGAGCCCGCGGCAGCACCCATCAGAACAGCGCCACCTGCTCACCGGCGGCCACGGCCGGCGCCGGTCGCGCCCGGCTCGTCGCCGCGGCCAGCACCAGACCGATGTCGAGGTGGTCGTCCTCCGGTGGCGGCGCCGGCGGCGGCACCGGGGTGGTGAGGGCGCTCCGGAACCGTGCACCGGCCCAGGGGATGCCGAGGTCGGCGCACCCGGCGACGACCCCCTCGGGATCGCAGCCGGCCGTCACCGCGCCGACGACATCGACCTCGAGGTGGGGGATCGGCGCCATCAGCACCAGGTTGCGTTCGACGTCGGCCCGCGAGGCGCGGAGCGCGGCCTCGATCCGCGGTGGTAGGTCGTGCAGGGCCGCGTAGATGCCGAGCACGCTGCCGTGGTCGCGCAGGAGGCGGGCCGCGGTCTTGGGACCGATGCCCTGCGCGCCCCGCAGGCCGTCGGACGGATCGCCGCGGAGCGCCGCGAGGTCCACGTACTGCCACGGTTCGACCCCGTAGGTCGCACGGACCGCGGCCTCGTCCTCGACGAGCAGGTCCGCCATCGACGCGCGCGGGCGCAGCAGGCGGGTCCGCGGCCCGACGACGGCGGTCAGGTCGCGGTCGGAGGTGAGCAGGTCGCACGACCAGCCGAGCGGCTCGCAGGCGTCGGCGGTGGCCGCGAGCAGGTCGTCGGCCTCGACCCCCTCCTGTTCGAGGACGGGGATGCCGCAGCTGGTCAGGTGCCCACGCAGGTCGGCGAGGTGCCGGTCGAGGTCGGGGTGGTTCGGCGGGCGCTGCGCCTTGTACTCCGGGTGCTCGAGCTTGCGGTGGTTGACGGGGTGGTCGAAGGCCACGAGCACGGCGTCGTAGGGGCCGTACATCCACGCGCCGGCGAGCATGCCCACCACCGTGGCGGTGACGAACGGGCCGTCGGGTGCGTCGCGGTGCTTGGCGTGGAAGGCACGGTGACCGAGCGAGTTGCCGTCGACGGCGAGGACGGTGGGCACGCGAGGCTCCGGTGACCGACGAAGGGCCGCTGGGGGACGGGGGGACCGTACCGTCTGGGTAGCCTGGCTCCGTTGACCGGCCGCGGCACCGACCGCGGCCCGGGCCGTCCCAGATCGTCGCGAGTCGTCGAGGAGCGTCGGGTGCCGAGCCGGATCGAACGCGCCCTCGTCACGGGTGCCTCGGCGGGTCTCGGTGCGGCCTTCGCGCACCAGCTCGCCGCCCGCGGTGTCGACCTGGTGCTCGTGGCGCGGCGGGAGGACCGGCTCGCGCAGCTCGCCCGCGAGCTGCCCGTCCGGGTCGAGGTCCTGGTCGCCGACCTCACCGACGCCGCCGGGCTCGCCGGGGTCGAGGAGCGGCTCACCGCGCGCGAGCTCCCGGTCGACCTGCTGGTCAACAACGCCGGGTTCGGGGCGTACGGGGCGTTCGACGCGCTGCCGGCCGACCGGCAGCAGGCCATGATCGAGCTCAACGTCACCGCGCTGGTGCGACTGACCTCCGCCGCCGTCGGCGCCCTGCTGCCTCGCGGCCGCGGTGGGGTGATCAACGTCGGATCGACGGCCGGGTACCAACCCGACCCCTTCGGTGCGGTCTACGGGGCGACCAAGGCGTTCGTGCGATCGTTCACCGAGGCCATCCACGAGGAGCTCGCCGGCCGTGGTGTGCACGTGATGCTGCTCTCACCCGGCTTCACCGACACCGAGTTCCAACAGGTTGCTGCGGTCGCGCACGACGCCATGCCCGGGGTCATGCGCGCGGACGCGGACGCCGTGGTCGCGGCGGCGCTGCGCGACTTCGGCCGGGGCCGCGCCGTCTGCGTGCCCGGTGCGGCGAACAAGCTGACCGTCGCCACGGCCGAGGTGTCGCCGTCGATCGTCTCCCGCAAGGTGTCGCGGATCGTCCACGATCGGTTCCCGTCGTGATCGAGGCATCGGATGCCCAGCACGCGTCGACCGGGGTCGGCGTGCGCACCGTCACCCTCGGCGCGCTGCCGCTGCTGGTGGCCGCCGTCCCGGCCGGGCCGGACGGGGACCGCCTCGTGACGGCCGTCGCCGACCGGGGCCTCACCGCGCTGCCGGCCCTCACCGGTGTCGAGCTGCCGCGCGGCGCCAAGCTCGGGTTCAGCGTCGACCAGCAGGAGCTGCGGCTGGTCGACGAGCAGGACGCCACGCTGCTGCGGGCACCACGCGACGGTCTGGATGCCGGCTGGTTGGAGGCGGCACGGCGGCTGCGGGGGACGATGGCGGTCGTCGCCCGCGACCTCGAGGTGGACGCCGACCTCGAGGTGGCGGCGCTGGTCGCCCGGGTCGACGCCGCCGCCGGGGAGGGGCGCGTGCTCGGCGCCATCGTGGGGGTCGTCGAGGAACGCCCGACGCTGCCGCTGTTCTTCTGAACGGTCCCGGCCGGGTCAGCCGTCGCCGGGGACGGTCGTGGCGACGGGGGCGTCGGGCGCCGCCGGACCGGTGCGGGCACGCACCGTCGCGACCGCGACACCGGCCAGCACGAGCGGGGCACCGACCGCGAACGCGGGAGCGGGGAGCTCGGCGAGCAGCAGCCAGGCGAGCAGCCCGGCCCCGAGCGGTTCCGCGAGTACGACGGTGGAGATGACCGTCGCCGGGACGTGCTCGAGCAGGGCGTTGAAGACCCCGTGGCCGAGCAGCTGCGGGCCGACCACGATCCCGGCGATCGCCAACCACGTGCCGACCTCGTAACCGAGGAGCGGCACACCGACGGTCAGACACCCGACGAGCAGGATGAGGGCCGCCACGGCGTACACCACGCACGAGTAGACGGTGGCGGGGACGTCGACCCGTGCGGCCCGACCCGCGAGGAGGTAGCCGCTGACGGCGATGGCGCTCCCGAACGCCAACCCGTCACCGACGAGCGCTCGGACCCCGAGGTCGATCCCCGACAGGTCGCCGGCGCCGATGACGATGGCACCGACGATCGTGACCGCGATGCCGATCGACGTCCGCCGGTCGGTGGGCTCGCGCAGGAACCACCACGCACCGACCGCGACGAACACCGGCGACATGGTGGCCAGCGTCGTCGCGGACGCCACCGTGGTCAGGGCCAGGGACGCCTGGAACAGGCCGAAGTGGAGACCGAGCGCGACCCCGGAGCCGATCAGCTGACGCCGCCGCAGCGGGGGCAGCGTCACGGGCCGACGGCGGTGCGCCCGCCACGCGAGCGGCGCCAGCGCGACGGCGCCGAGCCCGCAGCGCCAGAACGCCACGGCGAGCGCGGGCGCGTACCCCGCGGTCGCGCTCGCGATGGCGGGCTCGTCACCCATCGCGATGCGCGAGAGGATCGCCGACGACGACACCGCCAGGACCCCGAGCAGCAGCGCACCGCCGAGCGCGGCGCGGGAGGGGCTGCGGGAGGTCACGGACCGTCCTCTCGGGAGCTGGGCGCGACGGTCGACCCGGGCGGCAGGCTACGGCAGGCCGCCGACGGTGTTGCCACCGTGAGGTGCTGGCGCGCCGGGAGGTCCGGAGGTCAGAGGGTGGCCAGCGCGCGGTAGCGGTCGAGGACGCGGACGACGTACAGCTGGGTCTCGACGATGTCGGGGATCCGACCTCCGGCGCGGGACACGCGGCCGGGACCGGCGTTGTAGGCCGCCAGGGCGAGCTCGACGGAACCGAACGCGTCGAGCTGGCGGGCCAGGTAGCGCGCTCCGCCCGTGAGGTTCTGCACCGGGTCGCGTGGGTCGACCCCGAGGCCGCGAGCCGTGCCCGGCATCAGCTGGGACATCCCGTACGCCCCCGCGTGCGACACCGCGTCGGCGCGGAAGCCCGACTCGGTCCACACCAGCGCCGCGAGCAACCGGCCGTCGATCCCCTCCGCGGCGGCGACGGCGACGATCGTCGCGGCCCACGGGCGCCCCGCCGCGGGCAGACCAGGGGCCCACGCGGGAGGGGGACCGTCGATCGCCAGATCGAGGTCGACCGGCACCCGCACCGTGGTGGCCTCGAGCTCTGCGACCCGCGTCTCGAGCTCACGGACCAGCGAGGCACGCGCGACCGCGTCCTCCTCGAGACGTGCCAGCGCCGCGCGGCGCGTCGTCACCTCCCGCTCGACGCTGGCGAGCAACTGCTCCTGCTCGCCGACCAGCAGCTCGACGCGGCGACGCTCGTCGGCGGCGGTCCGGGCGGCACGCTTGGCCTCGCGGCGCAGGTCACCGAGGTCGGCCGACGCGTCGGCCGTGGCACGGGTGAGCGCGACGTCGGCGTCGAACGCGGCCCGCTGCTCGCCGAGCAGCCGTCCGAGCGCCTCCCGCGTGACCGCGAGCTCGTGCAGGTCGCTGGCCCGCGCCAGGCTGCCGACCAGCGCGCCGCCGGCGGGCGCGCCGCGCTTGTACGCGCTGACGGCCCGGTCGGCGAGCAGCTCGCGGCCGTCCCGGTGCCGGGTCCCGAGCTCGTCCAGCGTCGCGGTCGCCGTCGCGAGGGCGGCAGCGGACGCGCGTTCGTCCCGGGTGGCCACCTCGGCGGCGGCGGACGCGGCCGCGAGCTGGTCCTGCACCTGCGCCAACGAGGTGGTCGCGCCCCGTAGCCGGTCGTCGGCGGCCGCGACCTCGTCACCGACGGTCCGGATCGTGGCCTCGAGCTGGTCGAGGTCGCGCCCCGCCGTCGTGAGCTGCTCGCGGGCGTCGGCCAGCCCGGTGGCGGGAGCATCCGGTGCGCCGAGCGCCGCGGATGCGGGCACGGCGAACAGGCCCGCGGCCACGAGCGCCGCGAGGCCGCGTCGACGCACCGCCGCGCGCACGTGACCTCCCCGGATCGTCGGGCGCCGGTCGGCCGCCCTCCTGTACCCATCGGCACGCAGGGGCCGCGGCTTCAGTCGTGCGCCAGCTCCCGCAGCCCGGGGCTGTGGGCCGGGTGGCGGAGCTTGGCGAGCGTCTTCTTCTCGATCTGACGGATCCGCTCACGGGTCACACCGAAGTGTTCGCCGATCTCCTCGAGCGTCCGGGGCTCGCCACCCCCGAGCCCGTAGCGCAGCTCCAGCACCCCACGCTCGCGGTCGTGGAGGTGGGCCAGCGCCGCCGCCAGCTGTTGGCGCGCGGCTGCGGCGGTGGCGACCTCGTGGGGATCGTCGGCATCGTCGTCGGGGACCAGGTCCCCGAGCGTCGTGTCGCCGTCCTCACCGACGGTCCGGTCGAGCGAGGTGATCTCACGCCCGGCGAGCCGCAGCTCGCGCAGCCGGTCGACGTCCAGTCCGAGCGTCTCGGCGACCTCGGTGTCGGTGGGCTCGCGGCCGAGGACCTGGAGCAGCTCGAACTCGGTGCGGCGGACCTTGGCGACCAGTTCGTGGACGTGCACCGGGAGCCGCACCGCCCGGGCCTTGTTGGCCGTCCCACGCGTCAGCGCCTGCCGGATCCACCAGGTCGCGTAGGTCGAGAACTTGTAGCCCTTGGTGTGGTCGAACTTCTCCACCCCACGCATGAGACCGAGGTTGCCCTCCTGCACCAGTTCGAGCAGCGACAGGCCCCGTCCGAGGTAGCGGCGGGCCACCGACACCACCAGTCGGAGGTTGGCGGTCACGAGCCGCTCCTGCGCGGCGTCGCCGTCCCGGACGAGGCGGCGGAGCCGGGCGCGTTCAGCGGGCCGCAGTCCCGGTCCGGCCGCCAGACGGGCGCCGGCGGCCAGTCCCGCCTGGAACCGCTTGGCGAGGTCGACCTCCTCCTCGGCGGTCAGCAGCGCCACCCGGCCGATGGCGTTGAGGTAGTGACGCACCCCGTCGGTCGTGGAGCCGGTCGCCAGCGCCGGCGCGGGTCCCGAGCTGCCGTCGTCGAGGTCCTCGACCACCTCGATGCCGCCGTCACGGACCACGACGGTGAGCCGGTCGACCCAGTCCGGCGGGTCCTCCACCGGGTCGTGCAGGTCGTGGAGCTCGGAGGCCAGCACGTAGCCGCGGCTGCTACCGCGATCGAGCAGGTCACGCAGCCCAGCGCGGTCGAGGTCGGCCGCGATCCGCGGCGGAGAGGAGCGACCCGCCGTGGTGGGGCGGGACGGACCGCTGGAGGTCGGACGGACGGCCACGTCGCTCCCCGGGTGGCGACGGGTCCCCGTCCCGTCTCCCACGGGCCGGCCACCGCCTCCCTGCTCGCTGCTCGCGTCGCGGACCGTAGCGCGCGGCGGGCGTGGCGGGCGGGTAGGTGCCACCAGGGCACGCCGCCGCCCCGCGTGGACGCTCAGTCACCGAGCTCGAGGGACAGCTCGAGCCAGGCGTCCTCGGCGTCGGCGAGCTCACCCGCGACCGTGCCCAGCTCGTCCTGCAGCTCGCGCAGGCGGTCGGGATCGGTGGCGGCCGCGATCATGGCCTCGTGCAGCCCGTCACGTCGGCGCGTCAACGTGGCGACGCGGGTCTCGAGCTGCCGGACCTGCTTGCGTGCCGCCTGCCGCTCCCGGTTGTCCCGGGTGGCGCGACCCTCCTGTGGGGCCCCGCCGCCGTCCCTCCCCGATGGTCCGGGCTGGGCGGCGAGCGCAGCGGCGCGGTGCCCGGCCCAGTCGAGGTGCTCGGTGACCCGACCGCCGCTGATCGCCAACGTCCGGTCGGTGAGGCGGTCGAGCGTGAACCGGTCGTGGGAGGCGACCACGAGCGTGCCCGCGAACCCGTCGAGGTGGTCCTCGAGGACCGCGAGCGTGTCGAGGTCGAGGTCGTTGGTCGGCTCGTCGAGGAGCAGCACGTTCGGCGCCGCGACCAGCAGGTGCAGCAGCGCGACGCGACGACGCTCACCACCGGAGAGCAGCCCGATGGGGGTGCGCTGGAGCTGGCCGTCGAACCCGAACCGCTCGGCGAGCCGTCCCGCCGGCAGGCTGGTGCCGTCGGCGAGCGGGACGTGCGGTGCGATGTCGAGGATGCTGTCGAGGACCGTCCGCGACGGGTCGAGCCCGACCCC
>CAYSTY010000101.1:0-7744 GCA_964433685.1 uncultured Actinomycetota bacterium
CCGACGAGCAGCCGGCACCGGCCGACGCGGGGAGCGGACCGACGTCCGGTTCCGACCCGTCCGGGTCGTCGGGCTCGTCGGGCGGCTCCGGGTCGGGGTCCGGGTCGAACGGCTCCGGATCCGGCTCGTCGGGATCGTCGGGATCGCCGGGTGGCGGGGGGCCCGGCGCTTCGGACGGGCGCGGCCCCGACGGTCAGGGCCCCCCCGGTCTGCGGGACGGGTCCGGCGGCGGACCACCGGGACGGGGCCGGGGGTGAGCATCGATCCCGACGCCGACCCCACGTCGGGCGACCCGACGGTCGCCGACGTGCCCGACCGCCTCGCCGGCCGACACTCCGACCGGGCGACGGGAGCGCCGACGGGCGCCGCGACGGGAGCGCCGACGGGACCCTCGACGGATGCGCCGGCGGGAGGTGTGCCGGCGCTGCCGAGCTCGTTCGCCCAGGGGCGGTACGTGGTCACGGGCCAGCTCGGCGTCGGCGGCATGGGGTTGGTCCTGCGCGCCGAGGACACCTCGCTCGGACGTCAGGTCGCCATCAAGCTGCTGGCCGACAACCTCTCGGCCGACCCGAGCGCCCGTGCGCGGTTCCTGCGCGAGGGCCGGTCCGCGGCGGCCATCGCCGATCCGCGCGTCGTCGCCGTCTTCGACGTCGGCGAGGAGGCCGGCCGCCCCTACCTCGTGATGGAGCTGGTCGACGGGCCGAGCTTCGCGGACCTCGTCGCTCGGGACGGACCGCGTCCCGGCGACGAGGTGATGACGGTGGCCACCGACGCGCTGGCGGGCCTGCACCGGGCCCACGAGGCGGGGCTGCTGCACCGCGACGTCAAGCCGGGCAACCTGCTGTGCGCGCCGGACGGGACCACGAAGGTGACCGACTTCGGCGTCGCCACCGCCGTGGACGAGGACAAGCTCACCCGCACGGGGTTCGTGATCGGGACCGCCGCCTACCTCGCTCCCGAGCGGCGCCGAGGTGAGCCGGCGACGGTGCGGACCGACCTGTGGGCGCTCGGCGCGACCCTCACCGAGCTGCTGACCGGCCACCCCCCCGGTGAGGCCGCGGACGCCGTCCTCGCGGGCCGGGGTGACGAGGTGCCGGCGCAGCTGCGTCACCTGATGGGCCGGCTGCTCGCCGCCGACCCGGCCGACCGTCCCGCCGACGCCCTCGCGGCGCTCGAGCTGCTCGCCGGTGACCCGGCCACGAGCCACGCGACGACGCCGCCGGCCGGTCACGCCGCCACGACGCTCCTCGAGGCGCGGGCCTGGACGCCGTCGCCACCGGCGGCGAGGACGCCGGATCCGGACCGGAGCGACCCGGGGTCCGACCACGTCCGCGCGCGGACCGATGGGGACGGCAGCGGCACCGTCGCGGGACGACGGTCGACGTGGCCGCGTGTCGCCCTGCTCGTGGTGGTCCTCGCGGCGGCCGCCGCGGCGCTGTGGGCGTTGACGGGCAGCGGCCAGGAGGGCACCGCGCCGGACGACGGCTTCGGCCCCGTCATCGTCGATCCGTCCGACCCGGCCGGCACCGTCCGCGAGCTCGGCGAACAGCTGCGCGACCGCGCCGGCCGCTGACGATCACCACCACTTGGTGGGCAGGTCGTCGTCCGGCGGGCGGGCGACGAGGTCGAGCAGCTCGTCCACGTCGTCGGCCACCGCGTACAGCCGCCGGTAGTCGGGCTTGGCGAACGAGCTGGTGTAGAGCTGCTCGAACACCCCGAGGAGCCCGTCCCAGAACCCGTCGACCTGCAGCATGACGATCGGCTTGCGGTGGTAGCCGAGCTGCTTGAGCGTCAGTACCTCCAGCAGCTCCTCGAGGGTCCCGAACCCGCCGGGCAGGGCGACGAACGCGTCCGCGCGGGCGATCATCTCCTGCTTGCGGTCGCCCATGGTCGCGGTGACCACCAGCTCGTCACAGCCGTCGTCGCCGAGCCCCCGGTCGTGGATGAGCTCCGGGATGACCCCCGTGACACGACCGCCGGATCGCCGGGTCGAGGCGGCGATCGTCCCCATCAGCCCGATCGAGGTGCCGCCGTAGACCAGCTCGTGACCAGCCTCGCCGAGCGCGGTGCCGTACCGGTGAGCGACCTCGGTGTAGCGCCGATCGATCGCCTCCGACGACGAGCAGTAGGTGGTGATCCTCACGGACGGCTCCGATCGCGGTTCGGACCCGTGCCTACCACACCCTCGAGCGGGCCGATCAGGCCCTGCGGACCAGCGCCCGCACGCTGACGGTGGCCCCGATGATCGCCCACACCAGCAGCACGACCAGGTCGCGGCCGTCGGCGGGGTAGGTCCCGGACACGAGCCCGGCACGCAGCAGATCGGCGGCGGGCCGCACCGGCAGGACGTCGTGCACGGCCTGGAACCAACCGGGGAGCTGGCTGGCGGGGAACGTGACCGGCGAGAACAGCATCACGAAGAAGACCAGCACCTGCGTGACCAGCTGCGCGAGCATCGGTGGCAGGGTGACCGCGATCGCGTAGCCGACGGTCGTGGCGGTGACCACCACCAGGACCGCGGCGGCGACCAGCAGCGGCCAGTCGATCGCGAACGTGAGCCCGTAGCGCAACCAGGCCACCAGGACGGCCACGGTGATGCTCGGCAGCGCGACCAGCACCCACACGGTCAGGTCGGCGAGCAGCAGCAGGGGACGCGGGACCGGGAGGGTGCGTAGGTAGGTGAAGGCGCCGCTCGTGCGGGCCTGGGCGACGCCCTGCGGGACGATCACCAGCCCGACGACCATCAGCAGGACCGCCGGCGTCCCGGTGGACAGCAACAGCGCGGTGTCGGTGTCGATGCCGGGGATGAGGAACCCGAAGCCGATGATCAGGCCGGCGGCGAGCAACCCCTGGATCACCACGACCAACGGCAGCATCGAACCGATCTGCCCGAGGGTCCAGCGCAGGAGCACCCGGTAGGAGGTGCCCCACCCGACGACCGCCGGAGGGGGCAGGGATGGCGCGCCCGAGGCCGTGACAGCGGTGTCAGACACGTTGGTCCTCCCGTGCGTGGTCGTCGGATCCCGCGTCGTCGGACGGGGTGGCCGTGGCAGCGAGGTAGGCGTCCTCGAGGCTGGCCGGCGTCAGCCCGTAGTTCTCGATCCGGCCGGCGGCCCGCAGCTCGGTCGCCCAGCTGACGGCCGCGGCCGCATCGCGCCGGTCGATGGTGAGCAGCACCCGCCGACCCGCGCGCACCCGTCGGGCACCACGGCGCGAACCTGGAACGGATCGCGCGGGACGCGGGGTACTCGAAAGGCGCCGTCTACTCGAACTTCGCGGGGAAGGCGGACCTGTTCCTCGCCGTCATGGACCGCAACCTCGCCGCCCTCGGTGACGACGACTGGGACCCCTTCGAGACGGTCGGATCTCCGGCGGACGCGACGGAGCACGAGGACGAGGACGAGGACGAGGTGCTGGACGTCGAGGAGGTCGGCGCGCTGCTGGCCGCCCTCGACCAGGGCGGCGCGCTGCTCGCGCTGACGGGGACCACACCGAGCGATGCCGGGCTGCTGCGCACGGGCCTCCGGCGGCTGGTCGATCCGGTCCGCGCCGCGACGGAGGGCCGGGCAGAGGTGCCGCCGGGCGCCGGTCCCATCCACGACCCGGAGATCCAGCGCCGCGTGCTGCGGGACGCGCCGCAGCGGTGACCTGCCCTCACGCCAGCTCGATCTCGTAGCGCACGTAGGGCGTCAAGGTCGCGACCCGGTCGTAGAGCCGGCGGGCGACGGTGTTGTCCTCCTCGGTGATCCAGTACACCTCGCTGCACCCGAGCCGCGCGGCGTGCTCGTGGGTCGCCGCGATCAGGGCGCGACCGGCGCCGCTGCCCCGGACCTCGGGATCGACGAAGAGGTCCTCGAGGTAGCAGCGCGGCGCCGCCGACCAGGTCCCGGCGTGCACGATGCGGTGGACGAACCCGACCACCGCCCCGTCGTCGCCGACGGCGACCTGACCGCTCAGGCCCTGCTCGCGGGCGAGCAGCCGGGACCACGTGGCCGCGGTGACCTCCTCGGGCAGCGGGTTCCCGTAGAAGTCGAGGTAGCCCGCCCACAGCTCCCGCCAGCGCGGTTCGTCGGCCGGCGCGAGGTCGCGGACGGTGACGGTCACGGTGCGACCTCGGGACGGAGGGTCGGGAAGAGGATGACGTCACGGATGTTGTGCACGTCGGCGAGCAGCATCACCAGCCGGTCGACACCGATGCCGAGGCCGCCGGTCGGCGGCAGGCCGAGCTCCATCGCCCGCAGGTAGGGCTCGTCGAGCGGCATCGCCTCGTCGTCGCCGGCCGCCTTCGCGCGCACCTGCGCCTCGAAACGCTCGCGCTGGTCGTCGGGATCGGTCAGCTCGGAGAAGGCGTTGGCGTGCTCGCGACCGACCGCGATCAGCTCGAACCGCTCGGTGACGTGCGGCAGCTCCCGGTGGCGACGCGCCAACGGTGACACCTCGACCGGGTAGTCGATCACGAACGTCGGGTCCCACAGGGTGTGCTCGACGAGCGCCTCGTAGAGCTCCAGGGCGAGCTTGCCCGTCCCCCACGACGGCTCGTGGTGCACCTCGTGGGCGTCGCACAGCGCCCGCCAGGTGGCGAGGTCGTCGTCGTAGGACAGCTCCGGCCGGCCGGTCGCCTCACGCACGAGGTCGAGCAACGACGCCCGGCGGAACGGCCCGGCCAGGGAGACCGGACGACCGCCGTAGGTCAGCTCGAGGCTGCCGACCGCGTCCCGCGCCGCCCGCTGGAACAACGCCTCGGTCAGGTCCATCACGTCGTGGTAGTCGGCGTAGGCCTCGTACGACTCGAGCATGGTGAACTCGGGGTTGTGCCGGGTCGACATCCCCTCGTTGCGGAAGCTGCGGTTGATCTCGAAGACGCGGCGCATCCCGCCGGCGATGAGCCGCTTGAGGTACAGCTCCGGCGCGATCCGCAGGTACAGGTCGGCGTCGAGCGCGTTGTGGTGGGTCACGAAGGGCTTGGCCGCTGCCCCGCCCGGGATCGGGTGGAGCATCGGGGTCTCGACCTCGATGTACCCCCGGTCGTCGAGCTCCGCGCGCAGTGCCTTGAGCGTCGCGGTCCGGACGCGGAAGGCGCGGCGGGCGTCGGCGTTGACGGTCAGGTCGAGCTCACGCTGCCGGAACCGGGCCTCGGTGTCGGACAGCCCGTGCCACTTGTCGGGCAGGGGCCGGAGGCCTTTGCCGAGGAGGGTCAGCCGCGACGGCTTGACCGACAGTTCCCCGGTCTTGGTGGCGAGCACCTCGCCCGTGGCGCCGAGCCAGTCGCCGACGTCGAGCAGGTCGAGCAGCGCGCGCGACGGCTCGTCGAGCGCCTTGACGGGGCAGAACAGCTGGATCTGCGCACCGTCCTCCTGGAGCACGAGGAAGCTGAGCCGACCCATGCCGCGCTTGGCGACGACCCGGCCGGCGATCGTGACCTCGACGCCGGTCTCGGCGCCCGGTTCGAGGTCGGGGTAGCTCGCCACGAGGTCGGCCACCGTGGTGGTCGGCGCGAACTTCACGGGGTAGGGCTCGACCCCGGCCGCGCGGAGCTGGGCGACCTTGGCGCGCCGCGTCGCGACGATCTCGTCGAGCATGCTGCGCTCGTCGGCGCCGTCGGTACCCGGGGAGTCGACGGGATCGGGGGCCGAGGGCCGATCGGGGGGCGGCGCGGACTGGTCGGACACGGTTGGCCTCTGGCGGCGGACGACGCGGAGCACGGCACGGTAGCCGTGGACCGACCGCTGCCCGCCTGCGGGGTGCGGCGGTCAGGGGCGGTTGCGCTCCCAGATGATGCGCAGGCCCTTGAGGGTGAGCCACGGGTCGTGGTGGTCGATCGTCTCGCAGGCGTCGAGGACCGCCCCGGCCAGGCCCCCGGTCGCCACCGTGGTGACCCCCGGGCCGAGCTCGCGCGACATCCGGGTCACGAGCGCGTCGACCTGGCCGGCGGCGCCGTAGACGATCCCGGACTGCAACGCGGTGACCGTGGAACGCCCGATCGGGGACGGCGGGGTGACCGCCTCGACCCGCGGCAGCCGCGCGGCACGACGGACCAGCGCCTCGGCGGAGGTGCTGACGCCCGGCGCGATGGCGCCACCGACGAACTGACCCTCCCCGTCCACCACGTCGAACGAGGTCGCGGTCCCGAAGTCCACGACGATCGCCGGGCCTCCGTAGAGCTCGTAGGCGGCCACGGCGTTGACGATGCGGTCGGCACCGATCTCCCGCGGGTTGTCGACGCGCATCGCGAGCCCGGTGCGCACGCCGGGCTCGACGACCACCAGCGGCTGGCCGAGGTAGCGGTCGGCGACCTGACGGAGGGTCGCGGTCACGTTCGGCACGACCGAGGAGACCACGGCGCCGTCCACGTCGCGACGCAGGTCCCGCTCCACGAAGCCGAGCAGCCCCGCCAGCTTGAGGGCGAGTTCGTCGGCGGTCTCCTCCCCGGCGGTGGACAGCCGCCAGTGGGCCAGCAGACGGTCGCCTTCGAAGGTGCCGATGACGGTCGACGAGTTGCCGACGTCGATCGCGAGCAGCACGTCAGCCCTCCGCCCGGTCATCGCGTCCGACGGCCCGGACGTCGAGGGCGATGTCGAGCTGCGGCGCGGAGTGCGTCAGGGCCCCGACCGCGATCCGGTCGACCCCGGATGCCGCGTAGGCGGCGACGGTGTCGAGGCGGATCGTCCCCGACGCCTCGAGCAGCACCCGCTCGGGCAGCTGCCGCGCCGCGAGGTGCGCCACCGCTGCGGCGCACCCGTCGGGGCTGAAGTTGTCGAGCAGCACGTCACGTGCCCCGGCGTCGACCGCAGCGTCGAGCTCGGCGAGGGAGGCGACCTCGACCTGGACGTGGCGACCGTCGGCAGCCGCCAGCGCCCGGCGGGTGGCCTCGGCGACACCGCCGGCCGCCGCGACGTGGTTGTCCTTGACGAGGAGGGCGTCGTGGAGCCCGACCCGGTGGTTGACCCCACCCCCGGCCCGTACGGCTGCCTTCTCCAGCAACCGCAACCCGGGGGTGGTCTTGCGGGTGTCGCGGACCACGCAGCCGGTGCCGGCCACCGTGGCCGCGAACGCAGCGGTGCGGGTGGCCACGCCGGACAGGTGGGTGAGGAAGTTCAGCGCGGTGCGTTCGCCGACCAGGACCGACAGCAGCGGCCCGGTGACGTGCCCGAGGACCTGACCGGTCCGGACCGTGTCACCGTCCCTGACGTCGATGGTGACCACGACGTCCGGGTCGACGGCGGCGAAGACGGCCGCGACGAGCTCGCAACCGGCCACGACCCCGTCGGCCCGGGCGACGAGGGAGGCGACGCCCGGGAGGTCCGCCGGGACCGTCGCCGCAGCGGTCACGTCGGCCGCGCGGCGCTGCTCCGGGGGCGCGTCGAGCGGGACGTCGAGGTCCTCGGCCAGCGCTCGTGCCACGGCGGACCGGACCGCCTGCGTGTGGGCCACCTCGTCGAGGACGCCGTCTCCCGGCAGCGGCGACGCGCCGGCCACGGGGTTCAGGCCACGCCCCGGACGGCGCCGTGCGACTCGGTCGAGCCGATGACGACCTGGCGGTTGTCCCCGTCGACGAAGACGACGGTCGGCTCCCACGCGCGTGCCTCGGCGTCCTCGAGGTCGGCGTACGAGATGATGATCACGGTGTCGCCGGGGTGCACGAGTCGCGCCGCAGCACCGTTCAAGCACACCACGCCGGAGCCGCGTTCACCCTCGATGACGTAGGTCTCCAGGCGCGCACCGTTGTCGTTGTCGACGACCTGGA
>CAYSTY010000102.1:0-7742 GCA_964433685.1 uncultured Actinomycetota bacterium
CGTCCGGTTAGGGTCGCACCCGCCCGGAGTCGGGCGCCTGCAACCGTCCACACGAACCGGAGCCGACGTGGCGACGAACCCCGACGAGGCCGTCCGTACCTACCTGCGCTGGCGTCTCGATCCTGACAGCGTCCAGCCGGACACGACCGACCTCGATGCTCGCATCGAGGCCGAGCAGGACCCCCTCGAGCGGGTCAAGCTGCGCAGCGAACGGGCCAAGCTCGCCGACCTCGGCCCGGCGATCGAGGCCGACTTCGTGGCGCACGTCGCCGCGTGGGCCCGGGACAACGACGTCGCCGTCGAGGCGCTGCTCGAGGAGGGCGTCGAACGCCGGCTCCTCGCCGAAGCGGGTCTGGTGCACGGTGCGGAACGAACCTCGTCGTCGGGCGGCGCGTCCCGCGGTCGGTCGCGGGCCCAGCGGGTCCGCCGGGAGGACATCGCCGATCACGTGCGCGGCTTGCGTCAGGGCACGACCGTCACCAGTGCGACGGTGAGCAACGACGCCGGTGGATCGCCGGCGACCGTGCGCAAGGTCCTCGACGAACTGCTCGCGGAGGGTGTCATCGTCGAGGACGGCAAGGACCAGTCCGGGCCGGGACGACCGCGTGCCCTCTACCGGCGGACGTGACCCGGATGCGGGTCGCGGTGCCGACGCGAGGTAGCGTCGCCACCATGGTCCAGGGACACGCGAACCGGCGCTTCCGGCCGCTCGTCGAGCGGTTCAACAGCATCTTCCGCAAGCCCTCCAACGGCGGCGGCGCGCTGGCGGTCTACTGGCGCGGCGAGCCGGTGGTCGACGTGTGGACCGGCTACGCCGACGCGCACGGTGGGCGCCCGTGGGAACGCGACACCGCGGCGATGAGCTTCTCGACCACCAAGGGGGTCGCGTCGACGGTCATCCACCGCTTCGTCGACCGGGGGCTGCTCAGCTACGACGCGCCGCTGGCGACCTGGTGGCCGGCCTTCGACACCGACGACAAGCGTCACGTCACCCTCAGGCTCCTGATGAGCCACCAGGCCGGTCTGCACCGGATCCGCGGCGTGGTCCCCTCCGCCGAGGACCTGCTCGACCACCGCAGCGTCGCCGACCTCGTGGCAGCGCAGGTGCCCGCCAAGCCGCGCCGCGGGGGCACCGGGTACCACGGGCTGACCTACGGCTGGCTGCTGGCCGGTCTCGTGCACCGCATCTCGGGTGACGACCTCGGCGCCGTGGTGCAGCGGGAGTTGGTCGAGCCGCTCGGCCTCGACGGCTGCTTCATCGGGACCCCGCGGTCGGAGTGGCACCGCGTGGCCGAGCTGTTCCCGCCGATGCCGGAGCGGATCGCCAACGACCGGGTGCTGGAGCGGGTCGCACGCAACAAGTACACGCGCTACCTCGCCGAGGCGCTGCTCATCGACGGGTGGGAACGTCTCGTCTTCGACCACGAGGACCGCCGGGTGCTGGCCACCGAGATGCCGGCCGCCAACGGCGTCTTCACCGCGCGCTCCCTCGCGCGCATGTACGCCGCGCTCGCGACCGACGGCACCGTGGACGGTGTGCAGGTCCTCTCCCGCGAGACCTTGCGCGAGGCCGGTCGGGTGCAGCACCGCGGGCGCGACTACGTGCTCGGGCTGCCGATGCGGTGGCGTCTCGGCTACCACCAGGCGTTCACGGCGGGACGTCCCGCTCCGAAGGCCTTCGGTCACTACGGCTACGGCGGCTCGGGGGCGTGGGCCGACCCGGAGACGGGACTCTCCCTGGCGTTCGTGACCAACCGGCTCGGCTCGGTCACCACGCCGGTCGGCGACATCCGTCTGCCGCGGCTGACCGCCGCCGCGCTGGGCGTCGTCCGGGACTGACGTCCCGTCCGCGCGGGGACGGCGGCCGGCGGACCACCTGGCCGCCCGGACCTACGCTCCCCGAGGTCGTAGCCTCGTGGAACGAACCACCGCCGCCTCGCCCGACCCGACCGGAGAGAGTCCAGTGCGCGTGCTCCTGGTCGATGACGAGCCGGAGGTCCGGCTCGTGGTCGGCAAGCACCTCGCGCGTCGCGGTTGGACGGTGGACAAGGTGCTCGACGGCGGCGAGGCGCTGGCAGCCGCGAGCAACGTGACCTACGACGCCGTGGTCCTCGACCAGCAGCTCCCGGACCGGACGGGCCTCGAGGTGGCCGGTCGGCTCGATGACACCCTGCCCGTGGTCATCTTCTCGGCCCCGTCCGACCGTGGGCTCTGCGACGCTGCGGCGCAGGCGGGGTGCCGCGTGGTCGACAAGGACGACCTCGACGCACTCGTCGCCGTCATCGAGGAGGTCGCGGCCACCTAGCCGCGGGGCGCGCGGTGACCGTACGTGTCGGTGCCGTCCACCCCGGGCCGGAGCCCGCGGGACCTCACCGGCTCAACCGGGCCCGGTTCGTGCCGATGTCACGGGTACACCGGTGATGACGAGGCGGTACGTGGCCCTGGAGCCTGCCGACGTCCAGCACCCCGAAGTCGGGGGTGCTGCGGTGCGTGCGCTCGGGCAGCTGGGGCGGGTCGGTACCGCCAGCCACGACGAGCTGCGCGCCATCGTGGAGCTCGCTCCCGTGGGCATCGGGATCGTCGGTCTCGACGGCCGCACGATCCTGACCAACGACGCGCTCCGGCGGATGCTCGGCTACGACGCCGCCGAGTTCGCCTCGCTGCACTGGGCCAGCTTCACCCACCCCGACGACATCGCGCCGAACCTCGAGCTGTTCGCCGAGCTCGTCGGCGGCCGGCGCGACCACTTCGAGCTCGACAAGCGGTTCATCGCGGCCGACGGCAGCACCGTGTGGGCCCGGTTGACGACCTCGCTGCTGCGCGACGAGGACGGCGAGCCGTCGCTGGCCATCGGTATCGCCGAGAACATCACCGGCCAACGTCGCCTCGAGCAGCAGCTCCGGACCGCCGAGGAGACGTTCCGGTTGCTGGTCGAGGAGAGCCCCGGGGTCGTCTACGTGGCGGGTCTGGACCTGACCCAGGCCTGGCCCTACATCAGCCCACGCGTGGAGAAGCTGTTCGGCGTCGACGTGGACGAGTGGCGTGCACGACCCACGCTGTGGTGGGAGCGGATGGACACCCGCGACCGTCCCGGCGTCGAGCAGCGGATCGCGACGATGGCCACCGCGCTCGACCCGGGGCCGCACGTCCTGCACTACCGGATCCGGCGTTCCGATGGGGAGATCAGGTGGGTGCGTGACGAGTTCCGCCTGCTCGCCGAAGCGGACGGCGGTCACGTCTTCCGCGGCGTGCTCCACGACGTCACGCGCGAGAAGGAGCTCGAGGAGGATCTCGAGCACCAGGCGACCCACGACCCGCTGACAGGTCTGGCCAACCGCACCCTGTTCGCCGATCGCATCGCCGACCGGCTGGGTTCGCCCACCGCCGTCGGACACCACCACGCGGTGCTGCTGGTCGACCTCGACGACTTCAAGACGGTCAACGACAGCCTCGGCCACGCCGCGGGTGACGAGCTGATCCGGTCCGTCGCGCGCCGCCTCGCAACGTGCCTGCGTCCGGGTGACCTCGCCGGCCGGCTCGGCGGTGACGAGTTCGCGCTGCTGATCGAGGATCTGACCGATCCGGTGGGGGCGGCCGTGATCGCCTCGCGCCTCGATGCGTCCATCGGGGTCCCGCACCACCTCGACGGCATCACGGTCACCACCTCCGCCAGCATCGGCATCGCCTACCTCGACGACGCCGGATCGGTCGAGGAGGTGCTGCGCAACGCCGACCTGGCCATGTACCGCGCCAAGCAGCTCGGCAAGGGTCGTGTCGCCGCCTACGAACCTGCGCTCCACGAGGCTGCGGTGCGACGGCTGCTGATCCGTTCCGCGCTCGAGGGAGCGCTCGAACGTGGTGAGCTGGAGGTCCACCTGCAGCCCATCGTCGACTTCGATCGGCTCGAGATGGTCAGCGCGGAGGCGCTGCTGCGCTGGCACCACCCCGAGCACGGTGCGGTGCCGCCGGACGACTTCATCCCCATCGCCGAGGAGACCGGTGTCATCGGTCCGATCGGCTCCTGGGTCCTGCGGACGTCGTGCGCCTGGTTGGCGGCGCGACACGCCGAGGGGCGGACCGACCTGACCGTCGAGGTCAACCTGTCGCCGGTCCAGCTCGAGGAGGACGGGTTCGTCGAGACCGTCGCCGAGGTGCTGCGCGAGACCGGCCTGCCCGCGTCCTCGCTCGTGCTCGAGATCACCGAGCAGGCGTTGATCTCGGCCCGGTCCTGGTTCGAGCTCGGCAAGCTCGACGTGCTCGGCGTGCAGATCGCGGTCGACGACTTCGGGACCGGGTACGCCTCCCTGGCCTACCTCAGCCGTCTGCCCGCCGACGTGCTGAAGATCGATCGCCAGTTCGTCGCCCAGCTCACCGGGGACCGCCGGACGCGTGCGGTCCCAGCCGCGATCGTCCAGCTCGCCCACAGCCTCGGGCTCGAGGTCGTCGCGGAAGGGGTCGAGACCCGCGCGCAGTGGGAGGCGCTCAAGACGCTCGGGTGCGGTCGCGGCCAGGGCTTCCTGTTCGCGCGCCCGGTGCCGATGGAGGTGGCCACCACGCTGCTCGGGCAGCGCTTGTTCGACCCCGCCGCGCTCAGCCGCTGATCCGTCGCCGGTCCTGGTAGCGCTTGGTCAGGAACACCAGCGACGAGCCGACGACGACGAGCACGACCTCCACCAGGAACCGGGCGGTGGCCCTCCCCGCCAGCGCCGGGTCCCCGGCGACCAGCGCCATCGGCGCCAACGACGCGGTCGGCACCAACGCCAGCGCGACCATCACACCTGCGGTGAGCACGGTCCGGTTGATGGCCAACAGCAGTCCGCCACACACCGCGGCGGTGGCGCCGACGGCGATGCCGGCCCACGAGATGGTCGACCAGTAGGCGACGAGGGTCGACGCGCCGAGGTAACCCGCGTCGCCGCTGTCGAGCGCGGACGCGCCCAGCAGGCGGCTGGCGACCGCGGCGACGGTCGCGCCGACCAGGACCGCGGCGTAGGCGCGGAGGACGTCGACGAGGCCCCCGACCCAGCTACGCGAACGGTTGACCACGCCGAGCATCATGCGGGCGAAGGGCTGGAAACCGGGCGCGATGATCATCGCGCCGACGACGACGTGGACGGAGCCGGAGATGATGCCGAAGGCGGCGATGGCGCCCGCGATGAGCATCACCACCAGACGGTCCCCGGTCATGGTCGAGTCCTGGCTCATGGCCAGCTCGAGCTCCTCCCAGCTGGTGCCGCCCTCCTCGCGCGACAGCGCCGTGTAGCCGTGGCTGACCAGGCTCAGGGGTTCGGCGGTGGACAGCGCCACCCCGCCGGGTTCCCCGAGGCCGTGGTCGTCCGCGATGCGCATGATGTCGCGCAGTCCGACGTTCGACACCTCGAGGTCGATGACGTCGCCGGGAGGCCGCAGCGACGCGCCGCGGAACAGCCGTAGCGCGTGGGGCTCGAGGTCGGTCAGCGCGGCCAGGAGCGCATCCGTCCGTCCCTCGGGCACCGTCAGCTGCACGGTCCTGGCCATCGCATCGCTCCCCGGTCAGCCGCCACGAGGAGGCGGGCGGCAGCAGCGTAGAGCCGGCCGCGGGTGGCCCGATGGGGGCCGACCAGACAGCCTCGCGCGCTCCACGACCGTGACCCTCCACCTCGACCTCAGCTCGAGCTGCGGTCTGCGCACGTACACACACCGATGCATGCGCACAGCGTTCGTCGCCACCACGGACGTGGCTCGAACATCACCGTGAGGTGGAGGCCGAGGCCGCGTCCGAGGACGGGTCGCTCGGCGTACCGGGCCTCAGCGCGCCCCTACGAGCCGTTCGGTGGCGGCCCGGACCTTCGCCTACCCCTCAGGGGTCGCCGTCGAAGAGGGCGTCGAGGGCCTGGCGGTCGGCTTCGTCCCACCGCTCGACGTGTCCGCGGACGGTCTCGATGCGCTCCTCGTCGAGGTGGTCGGCGCCATCCGGCGTGATCCGGGCCACGTTCAACGGCCCGCCGACCATCGGTTGGCTGACCGCCAGGGCATCGAGCACCCGGACCGCGGCGAGCACCCCGTAATCCACGTCGCGCTCGGACATGTCGAAGTGCCCGAGCAACGCCCCCGCCTGCTGCGCCATCGGGGCGCCGCTCCCGACCGCGTGGAAGCCGACGTCCTCGTAGCGGCCGACGAGGCCGGTGGGGTCGATCTTGATGATGAACGGCTCGTCGTGGGAGTAGCCCGCCGCCAGGACGTAGGCGGACGGCGATCCCGCGACCTGTTCACCGGGGACCTCGGGGATGAACTGCTCGTAGTGGTGACGCAGGATGGGGACGACCCGCTCCTGGATCGCCCGTCCCACGTCGCGTGAACCGACGATCTCCTCGGCCTCCGTGGCGAAGCGCTCCTCGACGTCGTGCAGGACCGACCTCGCACCGCTGCCGCCCCAGGCTGCCCGATCACCCAGGGGGTGGAGCTTGCTGGCGGTGTAGCTCATCCCACGGTCGCTCTCGGTGATCTGCGAGTCCGACGCGAGGACCAATCCGTCGACGCAGCGGATGGCGAGCACGACGGTCACGGGCTACCTCCGGATGGGGGGTGGGGAGGCGAGCCGAGCGTCCGGTGCGTCCGCCTGCCACGGTCGACCGACCACCTGGGTCGGCGACCGTCCGGCCGCACCCTCTCCGCCGGACGGACGTCCTTGACAGTCCGGTGGGGTCAGGGCGTACCTTCCCCCGGTGCGTTCAGCCCCGAGCGTCGGTCGGAGACGACCAGCGCTCCCTCCCTCCTCGGGCCGGGCCGGCTGCCGTCTCCTCGTCGAGGCACCCCGCTGAGGGTGTGAGCTGGAGGAGCAGCGTTGACCGAGCGTCTCAAGTACGCCAACGACACCTACGAGCGTGACGAGTTCGGCGTGTGGCGCTACCCGTGGGGGGACCCGGTGCCCGGGGCGCGCGACCTGACCCTCGCCGACCTGCTGGCGATCCACACCTCGGATGCGGCGGCGACACGTGAGCTCGGCCGTGCCGAGCTCGAGTGGCTCGCGGGCGAACGCGACGACATCGGTGAGGTGCTCGTCCAGCAGCGCGGCGACCGGGCTCCCACCACCGGTGACCTCGTGGTGGGGATGTCGGCGCCCGAGCTCCACGTCCAGCTGATGCTGACGGTCGCGGACGTCGCCGAACTCGCGCAGGTCTCGAAGGCGACGATCGACAGCTACCGCTCACGAGGCGTGCTGCCCGAACCTCAGGTGCAGCGTGGGCGCACCCCGCTCTGGAGCCGCCCCATCATCAAGCACTGGCTGGTGACCCGCCCGGGCGCCACCGCCGAGGCGGCGCGTCGTGAGGCGCTCGCGTCGCGCCGTCAGCGGGTCGTCACCTCGCCCCGCCCCGTCCGCCGACCGGCCTAGGGGAGCGTCACCTCGCCGGCCAGGACGCGCTCCGCGAGCGTGCGCGCATCGACCTGCTCGCGCTCCGCGGTCGCCTCGATCCTCGCCAGGGCGTCCTCGGGTGTCCCGCCGGAGCGGGCGAGGATGGCCCCGACGGCGCGGTGGACGACGGCGCGCTCGTCGAGCGTGCTGGCCAGGTGCTCGCTGAGCTCCCGGGTGCGGTGGAACGCCCGAGCGTTCGCGAGCAGGACCGAGGCGGGGCCGCGGACGCGCCGCAAGGCGGTGAGGTCGCCTTCGCTCAGCCCGTCCCGACGGGAGGCGAAGACGTTCAGCGCGCCGATCGTCGTGCCGTCGGGGGCGCTCAACGGGAGGCCGGCGACGGTCGCGAAGC
>CAYSTY010000103.1:0-4229 GCA_964433685.1 uncultured Actinomycetota bacterium
CCGCCGAGTCCGGTCAGCACGATGGCCTCGAGCAGGAACTGGCGGGTGATGTCACGCGTCCGGGCGCCGAGGGCCTTGCGCAGCCCGATCTCGCGCGTCCGCTCCGACACCGACACCAGCATGATGTTGGACACCCCGACCCCGCCGACCAGCAGCGAGATGCCGGCGATGGCGGCCAGGACCAGGGTCAGGATCTGGAGGATGTCACCGACGACGCCGATGATCTCGTCCTGGCTGAGGACGGTGAACTCGCCCTCGTCGAGCCGCCGCGACAGGACCCGTTCGATGACCTCGCGGTCGGCGTCAACGGCGCCGGTGTCCGAGGCACGCACGAAGATCGCATCGAGCACGTCCGAGGCGAACAACCGCTGACCGGTGCTGACGGGGACGAGGATCTCGTCGTCGCGGTCGGGCCCGAACGCGGCCCCTCCGACCCGTTCGAGCACGCCCTGCACCCGGAACCGGATGCCACCGATGGTGAGGTTGCGGCCGATGGGGTCCTGCCCGGCGAACAGCGCCTCGGCCGTCGACGCGCCGATGAGCGCGACCCGCCGGGAGGTCAGCACGTCCGAGGCGGCCAACGCCTGACCGCGGGCCACCTCGCGTTGCACCACCTCGGTGTAGCCGGCGGTGACCCCGTACACCGTCGTGGTCAGCCGCTGCCCCTCGGCCGAGACCTGCTCGCCACCGACGAGGTAGCCGGCGGCGCGGCCCTCCCCGGCGGGCAGCTCGCGTTCGAGGTCGTCGATGTCCTCGGTGACGAACCGCGACCGCGCCGGTGCCGCACCGAAGTCGCCGTCCCCCGGCAGGACGAACAGCAGGTTCGAACCGAGCCCCTCGATCGCGCCGGTGATCTCCTGCCGGGCCCCCTGCCCGATGGCGACGAGCAGGACGACCGACAGCACCCCGATGACCACCCCCAGCGTGGTCAGCGCCGACCGCAGGCGGTTGGCGACCAGCGCCTGCATCGCGACCCGGAACGCCTCGCGCAGGCTCACCGGCCACCCCCCGCGCCCGCCGCATCGGGACCGCGGGCGGTGTCGGTCACCACCTCGCCGTCGCGCAGCTCGATGCGCCGGTCGGCGCGCGCGGCGATGCCGGGTTCGTGGGTGATGACGACCACGGCGACCCCGCGGTCGGCGTGGAGGCCCTCGAGCAGGTCCATGACCTCGTCGCCGGTGCGGGTGTCGAGGTTGCCGGTCGGCTCGTCGGCGAGCAGCAGCGGCGGCTCGGTGACGAGGGCCCGCGCGATCGCGACGCGCTGCTGCTGTCCGCCCGACAGCTCCGTCGGCCGGTGGTCGACCCGGTCGGCGAGGCCCACCGCGGTCAGCGCCGCGAACGCCCGATCGCGCCGTTCACGCACCGAGGTGGCGCGGTAGACGAGGGGGAGCTGGACGTTGTCGAGGGCGGTCAGCCGCGGCAGCAGGTGGAACGACTGGAACACGAAGCCGATGGAGCCGTTGCGGAGGGCCGCGAGCTCGGCGTCGTCCATGGTCCGCACGTCGCGGCCCTCGTAGCGGACCTCACCCGAGGTGGGCCGGTCGAGGGCGCCGAGGAGGTTGAGCAGCGTCGACTTGCCGCTGCCGGACGAGCCGACGATCGCCACGTAGTCGCCGCGGTCGACCCGGAAGGTCACCCCGCGGAGGGCGTGGACGAGGACCGGCTCCTCGCCGCGTCGGGTGCCGAGCCGGTAGGTGCGGACCACGTCCCGCGCCTCGAGCAGCACGGGAGCCGCGCTGGGGTCGCCTGCCGGGACGGCCGCGGTGTCGGGCTGGCTCACCCGGGCAGCTCCTGGCCGTCCTCGACCGACTCGATGCCGGTGGTGACGACGCGGTCGCCGGGTGACAGCTCACCCTCGACGGCGGCTGCCTCGTCCCCGAGCGCGGTCACGGCGACCGGGACCTCCCGGACCACCCGGTCCTCCACGACGAAGACGACCTCCTGGCCGCCGCGGCGGAGCAGGGCGGCGGTGGGGACGGTCGTCTCCGCGTCGATGCGACGGACCTCGATCTCGGCCGACGCGGTGAGGCCGACGCGCAGGGACACCTCGTCCGGCACCTGGGTGAGCCGCACGGTGACCGCGTAGCTGGCGCCGCCGGTCGGCGAGGAGGTGGGGGCGATCGCGACGTTGGCGACGGTGCCACGGATCTCGGCGTCGGGGAACGCGTCGACGAGCACGGTGACGGCCTGGCCGCGTTCGACCTCGACGATGTCGATCTCGTCCACCTCGACCCGTGCCGTGAACGCCGACAGGTCGTAGACGGTCGCGATGACCTGCCCGGTCGCCACGGTGACGCCCTCGGCGACCGGGCCGTCCGCGCCGCCGCCCCCGCCTCCGCCGAGGAGGCTGCCGACGTCGACACCGCCCGGGTCCAACCCACCCCCGCTGCCCACGTCGCCGCCGAGCTGGCCGGCGAGCGCACCGACGTCCGGTCCGCCCCCGCCGCCATCCGCACGTCCGAGCTCGATGACCCCATCGGTCGGCGCCACGATGGTCAGGTCGTCGCTGCGGCCCTCGGCGGCTTCGAGCGCCAGCTCTGCCTGTTCGCGCTGCGCGGCGGCGGCGGCGCGTTGGGCGGCGGTCGCCTGCTGCGCCTGTCCGGCGGCGTCACGCTCCGCCTGGCGCAGGCCCTCCCGCGCCTCCTGGTAGGAGGACCGGGCCTCGTCGATGCGTGCGACGGCGGCCTCGCGGAGCTCGTCGTCCTCGATGGCGCGCGCCTGCTGGGCCAGCGCGTCGAGCACGGGAGGGAGCGTGGCCTCGAGCTGCGTCCGGAACGCGCCGACCACCGGGGACAGGTCGAGGCCGCCCGCGCCCGCGGCGCCGGCCAGCGAGTCCGCGGCCCGGGCTGCGGCCTCGGCCTGCGCGATCTGCAGCTCGACGCTCTCGGAGGACAGCTGCGCGATCGGGTCCCCCGCGGCGACGGTCTGGCCGTCCTCGACGAGCAGACGGGCCACCTCGCCGCCGACGGGTGCGGTCACCGTGACCCGTGCGGCGGGTTCGAGCTCGGCGACGGCCGCGACGGTCTGCACCACCTCGCCGCTGACGACCTCCGCGGTCTCGACGTCGGGGCCGGGGTCACCGGAGCACGCGGATGCCACCAGCGCGGCGGCCGCGAACAGGGCGAGCGCGCGGGTGCGGGAGGTCCACACGGTCGACGCTCCTGGGGGGAGGTGAGGGAGGGCGCAGCTCAGGTGAGACGCTCGACGGCTGCGGCGCCAGCGTGCTCGAACGCGCGTGCGTCGTGCGGGAGCCCGACGCGCATGTAGAACCGCGCGAACGCCTGGGCGAAGTGCTCCTTGTAGGGGGAGATGAGCCGGAGACGGCGCCGGTTACCCGGCTGGTCGACGAAGGCCCCGACCCTGCCGCGGTCGACGACGTGCAGTTCGCGGAAGTCGACCACCGACCAGTCCAGTGCGGGCTGGGACTCGCGGGCGTGGAGCAGCATCAGCGGAGGGATGTCGCCACGGATCAGGTTGCGTCGGAAGCCGCTTCTCTTGACCGCCGTGTTGCCTGCGGCGAACTGCGCCGCGGCGAAGTCCGCCCAGGTGGTGACGCGCGCCAGCACGATGTTCGCGACCTTCTCGTTCTCGAGGTCGCAGGTCTGGGTGACGATGATCGTGTCGAGGACCTCCACCCGCGAGCGGACAGCCGCCGTGTCGCCGGCCACCTCGACCGACTCCACGCGAACGACCGGGAAGTCGCGCAGGAGTTCACCCTGCTCGTGCGCCGCCCCGGAGGTTGCGGTCCACCAGTCAGACAACGAAGGTCTCCTCCGCCCAGTCCTCGACGTCCGATGCGGCGTCGTAGGCAGGGACAGGGGCGGGCGTGACGCGCTCTGCCGACGTGGACACGGCGAGGACCGACGTCGGAGCGACCCGTACGTACGGAGCCGGTTCGGCGAGGTCCTCGCCGTCGAGGGCGTCGGGGCCTCGGTCGTCCTGCTCACCGTGCAGTGCTCGTACGGCCTCCTCGACGCTGAACCGTCGATGCCCGCCTGGCGTGGTGTCGAACGGGAGCCGGTGTTCCCTCGCGTACTTGCGCACGGTGGCGGGCTTGACGTGGAGGGCAGCGGCGACCTGGGTGGTCGTGGCGGTGCGGGCCATCACAGCTCCGTTACGTTTCGACCGTCTGTGACGCTTGTGACGGTTCACGGTACCGGGTCCCGGCTCCCGTGCAACGGTCGCGGCACCGGCGGCGGACGGACGGAGCGCGCGCCGACTCAGCCGAG
>CAYSTY010000103.1:4329-7719 GCA_964433685.1 uncultured Actinomycetota bacterium
CGCAGCAGCCCCCGCAGCAGCGCGCCACCGAGCTGTCCGGTACCGACGATGACGAGGGTGCCGTCCACGACGCGGTCTCCTAGGTGGTCCGGCGCGGGACGCTACAGCCAGCAGGGACGGGACGGGCAGCGCTCCGCCGGTGTCCGGGTCAGCCGCTGACGGGGTTCGGGGGGAGGCCGACCTTGGCGCGCCACGCCTGCTCGGTGGCGATGTACTCGCCGAACCCCGCGCGGAGGACCGCGTTGAACGTCTCGTCGGACATGGTCAGCACGAGGCCCAGCAGCTCGTCGAGCCGGTCGGCGTCGACGACCTCGAGCGGGAGCGACCCGGTGAGGATGAGGTCGCCCTCGTCGTCGAGGCCGAAGTGGACCGGGGTGGGTCGCTGGTTGCGCGACAGCAGGATGCGGTAGACCTCGGCGTGGCCCTCGTCGGGGACGCCGGCGAGCAGGGAGGTGACCTTCAGCGACCGCTCGTCGACGTGGAACAGGGCCGGGATGGTCCGCTTCCACTCCCCCGCCAGCATCGTGATCCAGCGGTCCTCGCCGACCTCGGAGACCTGCAGGTCGTTGTCCTCGAGGGCGGCGAGCAGCGCGGTGCGGGCACGACCACGTAGCTCGTCGCGGGTCTCGCGCTGATGATCGTCCGGCACGGCAGCTCCTTCCGGCGACGGCCCGCCACCGTGTGGGTGACGGGCCGCGAACCTAGGAGCCGCTCAGTCGGACGTCGACCGGGTACCGACGCCGACCGGCCCCGTCCCGTAGACGTCCTGGACGTAGTCGACGACCATCCGGTGGGTCGAGTAGTTCGGGCCCAGCAGCGCGATCGCGTCCTGCATCATCCGCACCCAACGCTGCGGCACGCCGTCGGCATCGCGCTCGTGGAAGGTCGGCACGACCCCCTCGGTCAGCACGCGGTAGAACGAGGCGGCATCGGCCGCGTCACGCTGGTGCTGCTCGCCAGCCTCCTCGCGGTCCCCGATGACCCAGCCGATGCCCTCGCGCGCGGCCGGTGCGAAGTCGGCGACCGCCTCGTCCCACCACCCGTCCAGGATGGAAGCGTTCAGCACGCCGTTCGCGGCGGCCTTCATCCCCGAGGTGCCGGAGGCCTCCAGCGGGCGCAGCGGGGTGTTGAGCCAGACGTCGACGCCGGCGACCAGCAGGCGGGCGAGGTCGAGGTTGTAGCCCTCGAGGAAGGCGATGCGGCCCCGGAACCGCGGATCGCGGGACAGGCCGACCAGGTGCTGGATGAGGTGCTTGCCGGCCTCGTCCCGGGGGTGGGCCTTGCCGGCGATCAGCAGCTGTACCGGCCGGTCGTCGTCCCCGATGATCGCGGCGAGGCGGTCCACGTCGTGGGCCATCAGGGTCGCGCGCTTGTAGGTCGCGAAGCGGCGGGCGAACCCCAGCGTCAGCACGTCCGGGTCCAGGCCACGGCCGTCCGGGCCCTGCCCGACGCGACGGGTCTGGGCCGCGAGCCGTTCGCGGGCGGCGGCGATCAGACGGTGCCGCGCCGCGGTGTGGACCCGCCACAGCTCGGCCGGGTCCACCTCGTGGATGGCCTGCCACACCTGCGGGTCGACCGAGCTGCGCCACGCCGTCCCGAGGTGCCAGTCGTAGAAGCGGGCGAGCTCGGGGCCGACCCAACGGCCCGGGTGCACCCCGTTGGTGACGTGCCCGATCGGGACCTCGTCGACGGCACGGTCGCCCCCGAACACCGGTGCGAGCATCGCCCGGGAGACCGCCCCGTGGAGGCGGGCGACGCCGTTGGTGCTCCGGGCGGTGCGCAGGGCCAGGACGGTCTGCGACCACCGGCCCTCCTCGTCGACGGCCAGCGGCCACAGGTCGTCGAACCCGACGCCGGCACGCTCGGCGAGCGGGGCGAGGTGCCATGCCGCTGCCTCGCGGTCGAAGCGGTCGTGGCCCGCCGGGACCGGCGTGTGGGTGGTGAAGACCATCTCACCACGGACCCGGTCGGCGGCCGCCTCGAGGTCGGCCCCGGCGTCGAGGTGGACCCGCAGCCGCTCGAGGGAGGCGAACGCGGCGTGGCCCTCGTTGAGGTGGTAGGTGTCGGGCCGGATGTCGAGGGCCGCCAGCAGACGGACGCTGCCGATGCCGAGCACCAGCTCCTGACGCAGGCGCGTGTCGTTGTCGCCGCCGTACAGCTGCGCGGTGATCTCACGGTGGTGGTGGGCGTTGCCGTCCACGTCGGTGTCGAGGAGGAACAGCCGCACGCGCCCGACCGACACCTCCCACGCCTCGAGCTCGACGACGCCGTCGCCGAGCTCGACCGGGACGCGGACGCGCTGGCCGTCGCGTTCGACCGGCCGGACCGGCATCGCGGGGAAGTCGTTGTGCGCCGGCGACTCCTGTTGCCACCCGGACCCGTCGATGTGCTGCTTGAAGTACCCGTCCGAGTAGGCCAGGCCGACCGCGACGAGCGGGACGCCGAGGTCCGACGCCGACCGCAGGTGGTCGCCGGCGAGGGCGCCGAGGCCGCCGGAGTAGATGCGCAGGCAGTCGGCGATCGCGAACTCGGCGGACAGGTAGGCCACGACGCGGTCGGGGGCGGCGCCGCTGCGGGCGTACCAGGTGTCGCTGTCGGCGAGGTAGGCCTCGAGGTCGCCGACGGCCGCGGCCACGCGACCGGGGAAGGTCGGGTGCGCGGCGGCCGCGGCGAGCCGGTCGTCGGTCAGGCCGTCGAGCAGCGCCACCGGGTCACGGCCGGTCCCGCGCCAGCCGGCGGGGTCGAGCTCCTCGAACAGCGACTGGGTCGCGTCGTCCCAGGACCAGCGCAGGTCGCGCGCCAGGCGCTGGAGGTCGGAGCGCAGCAAGGTGGGGTCGTGCACGGTGGAACCTTCTCTGGAGGAACACTGGCCCCGTGGACCGGGGGCCGGACCGGGAGCGACGCTAGACGGCGACGTCCGGACGGGTGGACGACGCGTCCCCGTGCCCGTCGGCCCGAGCGGCCACGACCTGCGCGTACACCTCCAGCAGTCGCTCGACCGTGCGGTCCCAGGTCGCTGCGCGCGCGGCAGCGACGCCGGCGGCCCCGACCCGCGCTGCCAGCGCACGGTCGCGCAGCAGGGGCAGCACCGCCGCGGCGTGGTCGGCCGGGTCGTGACCGGCGACCAGGACGCCACCGTCACCGACGACGGCCTGCAGACCCGGGACGTCGGCGGCGACGACGGGCAGGCCCGACGCCTGCGCCTCGAGCGCGACCAGCCCGAAGGTCTCGCTGCGCGACGGGGCGAGCAGCACGTCCGCCTCGTGGTAGATCCGCGCCAACGCGTCCTGGTCGGTGGCCGGTTCGATGGTCACCGCGTCCGCGACACCGAGCTCGGCCGCCAGCGCGCGGAGCTGGTCGGGATCGGTGGTGCCGCGTCCGCTGCCGGAG
>CAYSTY010000104.1:0-7712 GCA_964433685.1 uncultured Actinomycetota bacterium
ACCTCGAGGTCACCGGTTCCTGGCTCGCGCCCGGGCCGCGGCTGGTCACGGTGACGCCTGCCGCGCGGAGCTCCTCCACCGTGCGCTGGCCGTCCCCCGGTTCGAGCTCGACGAAAGCGGTCGCCGGCAACGGGAGCTCCACCTCGTAGCCGAGCCGTCGCGCGTCGAGCGCCGTCGCGCGGACGCAGACGTCACCGGCGAGACCCACCACGACCACGCGCCGCACCTCGGCTGCCTCGAGCAGGGAACCCAGCTCGGTCGCTTCCGTCGCCCCGGCGTCGCGGGCCGCCCGGACCTCCGCGTCGACCACCGGGACGACCGCGTCGCCACCATCCACGTACAGCCCGCCGTCGGGGTCGGCGAAGTCGTGCTGGACGTCGACGACGACGAGCGCGGTGTCGGGTCCGTACGGGGCGGGCACGCTCGTGCCGGTGGTGTCGGTCGTGGTCACGGGCTATCCGATCGACGTGGGGGAGGCTGCTTCGAGCCGCTCCGTGGTGAGCGCCGGATGTCCGGGGTCGAGCTGGGCCGCGGAGGCGGGCAGCTCGTCCATCGCGCGGCGGTGGTGCTCCCGGATCGCGTCGAGGTCCGGCGCGTGTACCTGCTCACCGCGTTCGATCACCGGGACCTGCAGCGGCCGGCTGTCGCGCGGCGGCGGCGTCCCCCAGGGGTGGAGGACGTCGGCGACCGCCGTGGCGCCCTCGAACCTCCGGGCGACCGCCTTCCAGCCACCCACGGTGGCCTTGGCGCCGCCGGACTTCGCGACCGGCTCGAGCGCACCATCGGTGGTCCGCGCCCGTGCGACGAGCTTGTAGACGAAGCCCGCGGTCGGTGCGCCGCTGCCGGTGACCAGCGCCGTCCCGACCCCGAACACGTCGACCGGGGCGCCGCGACAGGCGGCGATGCGGTGCTCGTCGAGGTCGCCGGAGACCACGATCCTGGTGCCGGTGGCGCCGAGTTCGTCGAGCAGCGCCCGCGCGTGGTGGGACTCGGCCACCGGGTCGCCACAGTCGATGCGGATGGCGCCGAGGTCCGGGCCCGCCGCGGCGACGGCGTGCCGGATGCCCTGACGGACGTCGTAGGTGTCCACGAGCAGGGTCGTGCCCGTCCCGTGCGCGTCCACCTGCGCCCGGAACGCGGTGAGCTCGTCGTCGTGCAGCAGGATGTAGGCGTGGGCCGACGTCCCGGCCGTCGGGATGCCGTAGCGGCGACCGGCGTCGAGGTTGGAGGTGGCCGCGAACCCGGCCACGTACGCCGCGCGGGCAGCGGCGACGGCCGCATCCTCGTGCGTCCGGCGGCTGCCGAACTCGAGCAGCGGGCGGCCGTCGGCGGCGGCGACCATCCGCGCCGCGGCGGCGGCGACCGCGCTGTCGTGGTTGAGGATGGAGAGCAGGACGGTCTCGAGCAGCACCGCCTCCCCGAACGAGGCGCGGACGGTCAGCACCGGCACGTCGGGCGAGGCCACCTCGCCCTCGGGCAGGGCCCAGACGTCGCCCGCGAACCGGTAGCCCGCGAGCCACGCCAGCGTGGCTTCGCTCACGACCTCGTCCCGTTCGAGCGCGGCGAGGTCGTCGTCGTCGAACCGGAACCGCGCGATGGCGTCGAGCGCACGCCCGAGCCCCGCGGTCACGCCGACGCGACGCCCCTCCGGCAGCCGGCGGGTGAACAGCTCGAAGACGCACGGACGGTCCACGGTCCCGTCGGCGCGCGCGGCGTCGAGCATCGTCAGTTCGTAGCGGTCGGTGCACAACGCGGTGGTCGCAGCCGGTGGCGCGGCGTCCTGGGTCACGGGCATCCCTCGGGTCGACGACGACCGTAGCCCGTTCTGGTCACTGTGACCTGAACCGGAGCCGGCCGCTCGGCGGGCGCCCCGGAGGGCTCCTCATCCGTTCGACCGGCCGGGCGCCGGTGTGCGTCCACCGGACGGGTCGGGCCGCCACGACCTCCCCGCCTCAGTCGGGCCGCCCGACTGCCGATGGGGGGACAGACCCTCAAGGATCGCCGGTGCTCGAACGCGACGCGGCACCGCACCTCGACGCCCGTCGGCGACGAGGTGCGTTCAACCTGTGGTGGTGGACGGTCGTCGTCGCCGCCCTGACCGCCGGCGCCGTCGTCGCGGGCACGACCCCCGTGACCGAACTCGTCGGCATCGGTGACGTCGCGATCGCCCTGCTGCTGTTCGTGCTCGTCACCGAGCTGCGCCCCATCATCGCGTCACGTCAGCTCGACCCCGAGGGCGTCAACCTCGCGACCGCGTTCCACTTCGCCATCCTCCTGCGGTGGGGGATCGCCCCGGCGTTGGTCGCGGTGGCGCTCGTCACCTACGTCGGCGAGTCGGCGCGTCGCAAGCCGCAGATCAAGGCGGCGTACAACGTCGCGCAGCACTCGCTGTCCTACCTCGCCGCCTGGGGGGTGCTGCAGCTCGCCGGCTGGCAGGCCACCCCGCTCGCCCCCGCCGACCTCGTGCCGGCCGACCTCGTCCTGATCGCCGTCGCCGGTGCCACCTACCACGCGGTCAACATCGCCCTGGTGGGGACGGCCATCTCCCTGGACGCCGGTACACCGTGGTGGTCGACCACCATGGACAACATCTGGTGGTACACGCGCACGACGATGGCCGTGCTCGCCATCGGTCCGTTGATCGTCGTGGTGTCGGCGGTGCACCCGGGCTTCATCGTCCTGCTGGTCCTGCCGCTGTGGCTGGTGTACTCGGTCGCGAAGCTGTCGCTCGACCGCGAACAGCGCGCCGCGACCGATCCGCTCACGGGGCTGGCCAACCGCGACCAGCTCGAGCCGATGCTGTTCGCACGCCGGGATGAGGTCGCCCGCACCGACCGGCGGGTGGCCCTGTGCGTGGTGGACCTCGACCGGTTCAAGGAGGTCAACGACACCCT
Source organism: uncultured Actinomycetota bacterium (assembly GCA_964433685.1). Taxonomy (GTDB): domain Bacteria; phylum Actinomycetota; class Nitriliruptoria; order Nitriliruptorales; family Nitriliruptoraceae; genus Nitriliruptor. Next base: position 2,895 of record CAYSTY010000104.1, read on the forward strand.
CGGGCACGCCACCGGCGATGCGCTGCTCCGCGCCGTCGCCGGCCGGCTCGCGTCCGCGGTCCGCGAACGCGACGCGGTGATCCGTCTCGGCGGGGACGAGTTCGTGCTGCTGCTCGAGGTCGAGGACCGGGACGTGTGTGTCGAGGTCGTCGAGCGGCTCGCCGCCCACGTCCACCGACCCTACGACCTCGCCGGCGTCAGGCTCGAGGTGGCCATGAGCGTCGGGGTGGCGGTGCTCGGCGAGGACGGCGACGACCTCGACACGTTGATGCGATGCGCCGACCTCGCGATGTACGACGCCAAGGCCGCGGGTGAGATCGTCAGCATCTACCACGACGCACTCGGTGCACGGACCTCGCTCAGCGGCGAGCTCGTCGCCGACCTGCGCCGAGGCATGGCGGAGGGTGAGATCGAGCTGCACTACCAGCCACAGGTCGCGCTGCCCACCGGCGAGGTGGTCGGGGTCGAGGCGCTGGTCCGCTGGCGCCACCACGACCGTGGTCTGCTCAGCCCGGCCGCGTTCCTGCCGGTCATCGAACGGACCGCGACGATGCGTCAGTTGACCTCGGTGATCCTCGACCTGGCGCTCGCGCAGTGCGCCCGGTGGCGACGGATCGGGTTGTCGGTCCCCGTCTCGGTGAACGTCTCCATGTACGACCTCGCCGACACCGGGTTCGCCGACCGGGTCGTGTCGGGCCTCGCCCGGCACGGCCTGGGCTCGGACGACCTGCGCATCGAGATCACCGAGCAGGCGTTGGTCGGCGACTCGAGCGCGGTGATGGCCACCCTCGGCGCGTTCGACGCGGCCGGTATCGAGCTCAGCCTCGACGACTTCGGCACCGGTCACGCGTCGCTGACACGGCTCGCGCTGCTGCCGATCGGTGAGGTCAAGGTCGATCGCCAGTTCGTGATCGACCTCGTCCAGGACCGCCCCGCCGTCGTCGCGATCGTCCGGTCCGTCCTCGAGTTGGCGCGGGCCATCGGCGCCCGCACCGTGGCCGAGGGGGTCGAGACCGAGGAGCAGTGGGCCGCGCTCGCGGCGCTCGGTTGCGACGCCGCGCAGGGCTGGCTGACGGCGCGTCCGATGCCGTGGAACGAGGCGACGAGGTGGCTGATCGAACGGGCCGGGCCGCGCGACCGCCGGCGCCTGCGGACCCCTGCGGTCGACGACACCGACCAGACGGTCGCCTGAGTCGCGGCGCGAGCGGCGGAGGTCCCGTCGACCGCTAGCCTCGGGACGCTCCCGTCCCGCTCAGGAGGCCCCCGTGGCCCTGTCCGATGACGAGGTCCGCCACGTCGCGTCCCTCGCCCGCCTCGCGCTGTCCGACGACGAGGTGACCGCGCTGGCGCCGCAGCTGTCGGCCATCCTCGACTACGCCGAGCAGGTCGGTGAGGTCGCGGCGGCGGACGTCCCCCCGACGACCCACCCGTTCGCGCTGACCAACGTCACCCGGCCCGACGACCCCCGCCCGTCGATGCCACGCGAGGACGTGCTGGCCATGGCGCCGCAGGTCGAGCAGGACCGCTTCGGCGTGCCGCGGATCGTCGCGGAGGAGGGCTGAGGTGGAACAGCAGCTGACCAGCCTGACCGCCGCCCGGATCGCCGGTGCGCTCCGTGACCGCGAGGTGTCGGCCCGCGAGGTCGTCGACGCCCACCTCGACCGCATCGCATCGGTCGACGGGGTGGATGCCGACGGCGACGTCTGGGTGCCGCGCGAGGAACTCGGACCCGACGACGTCCACGCCTACCTCGCCGTCACCGCAGCCGCGGCACGCGAGCACGCCGACGACGTGGACCGCCGCCGCACCGCGGGGCTCGAACTGTCGCCGCTGGCCGGGGTCCCGCTCGCGCTCAAGGACGTGCTGACCATGCGTGGCGCGCCGACGACCTGTGGGTCGCGGATGCTCGCGGACTGGGTCCCACCCTACGACGCGACGGTCACCGCGCGGCTCCGGGACGCCGACGTGGTGGTGCTCGGCAAGACCAACATGGACGAGTTCGCGATGGGCTCGTCGACCGAGAACTCCGCCTTCGGTCCGACCCGCAACCCGTGGGACCTCGACCGCGTCCCCGGCGGTTCGTCGGGCGGATCGGCGTCCGCCGTGGCGGGGCTGCTCGCGCCGCTGTCGATCGGGACCGACACCGGCGGCTCCATCCGCCAGCCGGCCGCGCTCACCGGCCTCGTCGGCGTCAAGCCCACCTACGGCACGGTGTCGCGCTACGGCCTGGTCGCGTTCGCCTCCTCGCTCGACCAGGCGGGGCCCTTCGCCCGCACCGTCGAGGACGCCGCCCTGCTGCACGGGCTGATCGCCGGCCACGACCACCGCGACTCGACCTCCGTGCCCGATGCGGTGCCGTCGCTGACCGCCACGATGCGCGACGGCATCGAGGGGTTGCGCATCGGGGTCATCACCGAACTGCGTGGCGACGGGTACGAACCGGGTGTCGCGCAGGTGTACGACGAGGCGCTGGCCCGGCTCGAGTCGCTCGGCGCCACCCTGGTGGACGTCTCGCTGCCGAACGCCGCCTACGGGCTGCCGGCCTACTACCTGATCGCGCCCTCCGAGGCGTCCTCGAACCTCGCCCGCTTCGACGGGGTGCGCTACGGGCTGCGGGTCGACGCCGCGACCGCCGAGCAGATGAACGCCGCCACGCGCGAGGCCGGTTTCGGACCCGAGGTCAAACGCCGCATCATGATCGGCACGCACGCGCTGTCGTCGGGCTACTACGACGCCTACTACCTCCAAGCCTCGAAGGTCCGCACCCTCATCGCACGCGACTTCGCCACCGCGTTCGAGGACGTCGACGTGCTCGTCAGCCCGACCTCGCCGACGGTCGCCTTCGGGCTGGGGACCAAGACCGCCGATCCGCTCGCCATGTACCTGAACGACGTGGCGACCGTCCCGGCGTCGCTGGCCGGTGTGCCCGCGATGTCGCTACCGGCCGGGTTGGCCGCCGCCCCCGACGCCCCGGGGACTGCCCTGCCCGTGGGACTGCAGCTGATGGCGCCGCTGCTGCGCGACGACCTGCTCTACCGCGTCGGGTGGGCCTTCGAACAGGCGAGCGGGTTCTCCCCGTCGCCCACCGGCGAGCGCGCCGTGGAGGTGCTGTAAGTGAGCGACCACACCACCGCAGACGTCGACCCCGCCGGGGCGAACGAGGTCCCCGTCCCGGGCGAGTTGCGCGACGTCGACAAGCTGCAGAAGGACACCGGCACCGCCGGGGTCCTGCCCGACGGCTGGGCCATGACCATCGGCCTCGAGGTCCACGTCGAGCTCACAACGCGGACCAAGATGTGGTGCGGCTGCTCGACGGTGTTCGGCGGCGAACCCAACACCAACGTCTGCGAGGTGTGCACGGGGCAGCCCGGCGCGCTGCCGGTGCTCAACGCCCAGGCGCTCGAGGACGCGGCGCTGCTCGGGCTGGCGCTCAACGGCAGCGTCGCCGAGGTGTGCCGGTTCCACCGCAAGAACTACTTCTACCCCGACATGGCCAAGAACTACCAGATCAGCCAGTACGACGTCCCGCTGATCCACGACGGCTGGCTCGACGTGACGGGCGCTGACGGCGTGGTGCAGCGGATCGGTATCGAGCGCCTCCACATGGAGGAGGACACCGGCAAGTCGATGCACGTGGGGGAGACCGGACGCCTGCACGGCGCCGACCGGTCCCTGATCGACTACAACCGCTGCGGCATCCCCCTCCTCGAGGTCGTCTCCCGGCCGCACGTGCACGACCCCGAGACCGCGCAGGCCTACCTGCGTGAGCTGGTCGCGATCGTGCGTGCCACCGGCGTCTCCGACGCGCGGATGGAGGAGGGCTCGATCCGCTGCGACGCGAACGTGTCGGTGGCGCGACCGGGCGAGCCGCTCGGCACCCGCTGCGAGATCAAGAACCTCAACTCCGTCCGGTCGCTCGGACGCGCCATCGCGTACGAGGCCGCCCGCCAGGTCGCTGCCATCGAGGCGCGAGAGACCATCGTCATGGAGACCCGTCACTGGGACGAGGGACGTGGCGTCACCGAGACGCTGCGCCGCAAGGAGTCGGTGACCGACTACCGCTACTTCCCCGACCCCGACCTGGTCGAGATCGTCTCGCCCCGCGAGTGGGTCGACGGGGTCCGGACCCGCCTGCCCGAGCTGCCCGCCGTGACGCGGGCGCGCCTGGTCGGGGCTGGCGTCCCCGCCGAAGCGGCCGAGACCCTGGTCGGCAGCGACCTGCTGGTCCGCTACGACGACGCGGTCGGCGCCGGCGCGCCACCGGTGGCGGTCGCCAACTGGTTGACCGGTGACGTGACCGGTCAGCTCGGAGCCGCCGGGCTGACCATCGACGAGGCCGGTATCACCGGCGCGCACGTCGCCGAACTGGTGGGTCTGGTGGAGGACGGCACGCTGTCGACCAAGCTCGCCAAGCAGGTGCTCGAGGGTCTGGTCGAGGAGCGTGGTGCGAAGACGCCGACGCAGATCGCGGCCGACCGCGGCCTCCAGCAGGTCTCCGACGAAGGTGAGCTGCGCGCCATCGTCGAGCGCGTCGTCGCCGACAACACCGACACCGTCGAGCAGATCCGTGGCGGGAACCAGAAGGCCATCGGCGCGCTCGTCGGTCAGGTCATGAAGGCGACCAAGGGTCAGGCCGACCCGCGCAAGACCAACGAGCTCCTGCGCGACGCGATCGGATGAGCGGACGGGTCGCGGCCGTCAGCGCCGACGCGTCGCACCGGTTCTCCAAGCGAGGTCAGGAACGCATCGAGCTGGTCGCGGGCATCGGGGTCCGCGCCGCGCCGGGGTGATGGCCACCGTCGTCACCGGCGGCGAGGT
>CAYSTY010000105.1:0-5633 GCA_964433685.1 uncultured Actinomycetota bacterium
GACTCGGCCTCGCCGACCACGTGGTTGTTGGTCAGGACGTACCCGTCGGAGCGGTAGATGACCCCCGAACCGAGGGCCGGACCGGGGCCGCCGAGAGGGCTGTCCATCACCGCCGACGGCGGGACGTCGATGCGCACGACCGAGGGCGTCACCGCTTCGGCGACCGCGGGCACGACGGTCGCGCCCTCGCCCTCCACGGTGATCGCGGGGGCCGACGTGCTCGGACCGGTGACGACGCCGCGGTCGACCACCGCCGCGACGAGACCGCCGCCGATCAGCGCACCGATGAGACCACCGGCGACCGCGGTCAGCAGCGGCCGCGACCGGCGGGTGCTCCCGGCCGGCGGCGCGTCGTGGGTCCCGGTGGTGTCCGGTGGCCGCACCGACCCGACCGGGGAGCCGGGACCGGCCGCGGCGGCGTCCCAGGACGACGGCGGCGGCTGCGGGAACCGGGCGATGGACGGACCAGCGGGATCCGGGCGTGCATCACCGTGCGCGGGGGCCTCCCGGTCGTCGACGCCCGGGACGACGGCCGGTTCGGATCGCGGCGGCGCCGCACGCCAGGGGTTGCGCCACTCGTCACGGTCGTACGCCACGGCTCTCGGACCTCTCGTGTCGGCTCCGGGGGTCAACCCCAGGGCGGTAGCAACCGTTCCCCGACCCGGGACAACCCGCGGGCGAGACGACGCAGGGTGGATGGTGCCGGGTCGTTCGGCAAACCCGCCACCGCCGCCAGCAGGTCACCGGTCGGTGCGTCGGTGATGGCGGTGAACGTCCGACCCTCGCCGGTCCACACCACCCGACGAGGTTCGGAGCCGGGCCAGCGCCAGACGACCCCACCGCCGGGCAGCGCCAACTCGTCGGCGACGGCGGTCGCCGACGGGGCGAGCCGCCCCTCCTGCACGTACAGCGACAGGGTGTACAGCCCGTCGCTGTAGATCAGGTGCACCGTCGGCAGGTCGTCGGCGTCGACCTCCGACACGTCGAGCAGCTCGTACCCGCCTGGGAGCTCCGACACCGCCGGCACCCCTCGTTCGAGGAGGGCGCGGCGTGCGACGGGGGTGACCGCGAGCCGTTCGTCGCCCTCCCCGTCCGGCGGTGGCGCGATCAGGCCCGTGCCCGGGTCCACGTCCAGGTCGGTGAACGCCACCACGCGGACCGGGCGCCCGTCGGCGTCACGGGTCTCGCGTCGCACGATCAGGCCGGTGCGCTCGTCGACGTGCAGGGTCTCGGCCCGGACACCGTCGTCACGTGAGGTGACCAGCAACGCCCGCGCGGGTCCCGTGTCGAGCCGCGAGGTGCCGCCGTCCTCCACCGCGTAGTGCCGCAGGAAGCGGTCCCGGTCGAACGCATCACGTTCGACGCCGCCGAGCCGCAACAGGCTGCCGGTACGGGTCGTGCGCAGGTAGCTGCCGTCGACGTCCCGCCCGAGCTCCCACGCGCCGCGACGGATCGCGTGGAGCCGGCCGTCGGCGGTGCGGGCCACCTCGACGGTGGTGACCTGCGGCCCACCCCGAGCGAAGGAGGCGACGGTCATGCGACCCCGGTAGCGGGCGGTCCGTGCCACCTCGACCGCGCGGTCGAGCACCCGCATCGCCACCGCCGAGGTGGGGGCGTCGTCACCGGCGTCCGGCCCCGGGGCGATGCGGCCGGGACGTTCGGCGGCCCGCGCCCCCGTGACCACCGACGGTGCCAGGCCCACCACGAAGGCGGGCAGCGCGGTCAGGACCGCGGCGGCGGCGCAGGCCCACCGACACCTCACCGCGACGGGCCACCGAGCGGTGCCGGCACCGGCCCGTCACCGGTCCGTGCGAGGTGGTCGAGCAGGAAGCGTTCGACCGGCGGGACGACCTCGCCCCCCTCCCCCTCGCCCCCGGCGACGTAGGCGGCGGCACCGAGCGCGAGCGCCGCAGCGGTCAGCCCGCTGAGCGCGACCACACGCCGCGACCAGGTCCGGACCTGGTCGTGGGAGCGGACCTCGCGACGCAGGACGGGCGCCTGGATCGCCGGCAGCCCACGCAACGCGGAGCGGGTGGCACGCAGCGACTCGAGCTCGGCACGGCACCAGCCACAGCCGGTGACGTGGCGGGTCAGCGCGACGGCCCGATCGTCGTCGAGCTCGTCGTCGAGGAACGACGACAGCTCGGCGCCGTTGGCGTGGCCACCACCACGACGGTCACGCACGGCGGGCGAGCCGTTGGCGCAGGAGCTTGCGACCGCGGTGGATGCGCGAACGGACCGTGCCCATCGGCCAGCCGGTCTCCGCGACGATCTCCTCGTAGGACAGCCCCCGCACGTCGCAGAGCACCACCGCGGTGCGGAAGGTCGTCGGCAGGTCGGCCAGCGCCAGCTCGAGGCGGTCGTCGAGCACCCGTTCCTCGGCACGCTCGGCGGGGCCGGGGCCCGGTTCGCGTGGCTCACGCCAGTCGCCGCTCGGCAACGGCTCCATCCGCAGACGGTTGCGGCGGCGGACCCGGTCGAGGAAGAGGTTGCGGGTGATGCGGTAGAGCCAACCCTCGAACGTGCCGGGCCGGTACCGGTCGAGGTTGCGGTAGACGCGGACGAACACGTCCTGGGCGAGGTCGGAGGCCTCGTCGCGGTCCCCGCACAGCCGGTACGCCATCGAGTAGACCGTGTCGCCGTACCGTTCGGCGATCTCGTCCCAGGTCGGCGCAGGTTCGTCGGTGCCGTGGTCGACCAGGTCGATGACCTGGTCGGCGACGTCGGTGGCGGGCGCCCGACCGTCGAGCAGGTGGCCGGTCACGCGCGACGCGGGGGGGCGGGTCACGGGGGATCTCCGGGGCCGAACGGGACGCTCCCGCGGCGGCCGGGGACCCTACCAGCGGCGCCTCGTGCCTCCCGGGGCCTCGACTAGCGTTCGGACACCCCGACCGCGGACGCGGTCACACGCCACAGCAGGAGCGACGATGGACGGCGCAGCCCTCGAGCGGGTCCGTGAGCTGACCGCGGCGGAGGACGAGGCGACGGTGGTCGCGCGCGACCGTGCCGGCCGCTCCGCCCTGCCCTCCCCCGAGCTCGGCGCCCTCCTCGGCTGGATCGGCCGTTCGATCGGTGCCCGCGCAGCGGTCGAGGTCGGCAGCGCGGGTGGGGTGACCGGTCTGTGGCTGGTGCGGGGCCTGACCGACCGCGGGGTCCTGACCACCATCGACGACGACCCGCACGCCCACGGGTTGGCGACCGACGCGTTCGAACGTGCCGGCCTCGGCGCCCGCATCCGCGCGATCCTCGGTGACCCCGGCGAGGTGCTCCCCCGCCTGTCGGACGGCGGCTACGACCTGGTCGTGCTCCAGGGCCCCGCCTTCGCGACCATCGATCCGCTCGAGCACGCCCGTCGGCTGCTGCGCCCTGGCGGGATCCTGGTGGCGCTCGGCCTGCTGGCATCCGCCGCTCACGCCGAGTCACGGGCCCGGTTCGTGCAGGCGTTGGCGGACGACCCCGGCTTCGACCCGGTCGTGCTGCCGCTCGACGAGGGTGTCGCGCTCGCGACGCGCCGCGAGGACGAGGACCCCGACGCCGACCAGGGCTGAGCGCCCCGGTCCGCGCTCAGAAGAAGCGGACCTTCGCCGCGAACTCGACCGCCGGGGCGAGGATGACGGCGAGGTAGAACATCCCGGTCGAGGCCTGGATGGAGCGGCCGCCCTCGCGTGCGAGCTTGACGTTGAAGGCCGAGATCAGCGCGATGATGGCCAGGACCCCGAGGCCGAGGATGATCGTCATCGAGCCGATGCGCAGGATCGGTGAGAAGGTCTGGGCGCACTGCTGGAACGCCGGTCCGGCGGCCAGGTCCGCGCAGGGGGCGGGGTTGCGCGCCGACAGCAGGACCGACACCAGGCCCGCACCGACCGCGGCCACGTTCACCCACGCGATCTGGACCATGTAACGGTTGGTGAGCCGGCGTTCCACCAGGTACCAGTGGCCGAGGATCATCCCGACCCAGATGGCGCCCATCAGCACGGCACCGGCCAGCAGCTCGACCACACCGAGGGCGACCTCACCGATCGGCAGGGCGCCGTCCGTGCGCCCGACGGCCAGACCCGCCCGGACCGCGGCCAGCGGCACGAACGCGGCCAGACCCGCCACGGTGGCGGCCAGGCCGAGGACGCGGGCCACGAGCGGCGGGACCTTGACCGCGAGCGCGACCGCCGCGAGCGCGGTCAGGACCGCGAGGGCCAACAGCAGGGTGCGGGCGAGCTCCCCGCTGCCGAGCTCACCGGTGCCCTCCAGGGTCCGCACCGGCGCGGCGAACGCCGCCCAGGCACCCCAGGCGAGGAGCACCACCGTGGCGCCGGTGAGGATCTCGTAGCCGTGGCGCACCGCTCCCCAGGTCGGCGCCGCCCACAGCAGCGCGGAGCTGCCGACGGCGGTGGTGGCCAGCACGAGCGCGAGCACGGCCGCGGGCGCGTCCACGCGGGCTCCTCGTCATCGATGCGACGGCGAGACCCGGACGGTCCACCGACCGGCGTCGCCGGCGCGCGCAGGGTGCCACGGGGAGCCCGTGACCTACCAAACGCGCCCGTGCGTCGTCCGCGGGGCGTGACAGTGCGTCAGCCGCCGTCGCCGTCGTTCACGTCGACGTTCACGTCGGGGACGTCGACGTTGACCTCGTCGGTCCCACCGTCGCCGCCGCCGAACAGGCCGCGTCCGAAGAGGAGGAACAGGACGACGACGAGGACGATCACGGCGATGACCGCGGCGATGGCACCACCACCGCCGCCGCCACCGCCGTTGGTGACGATGATCTCACGTTCACGGCGCGGTTCCTCGGGCGGGCGGGGATCTGCCACGGGGTCCTCCACTGGTCGCAGGTGTCCGGCGACGCCGGACCGGGGCGGCGGCCGCCCCCCGTCGGTGAGGCCGCCGTACGGCACGTTCGCACGGGGCCCGCCCCCCAGGAAGGCGCCCCGCCCGACCGGGAGGCCGGCACGGCGAGGTCGTGGGCCGGCCGGACGGGGTGGCTACCGCCGGACGGCCCCGGCCGTGCGGGCGTCCGCGCCCGTACCCCGGACCTGCGGGCACCGGCCGACCACGGGGTGACTCAGCCCGCCCCGTCGCGGGGCCGACGTCGTACGCTGGTCGTTCGCTCCCACACGAGGTGCTGCACATGGGCCGCTGCGACCCGGGGTTGAAGCTCGCGCGTCAGCTACAGGTCGAGACCGACCACACCGCCGTCGCGCTCGGTTCCGGTGACGTCCCGGTGCTCGGCACGCCCGCGATCCTGGCGCTCGCCGAGGGCGCATGCGTGGACGCGATCAAGGACGACCTCGAGGACGGTCAGACCTCGGTCGGGACCTGGGCGGAGATCGAGCACCTCACCCCCACGCCCGTCGGTGAGACCGTCTGCGCGCACGCGACCCTGATCGGCCACCACGGTCGCCGCCTCGAGTTCAACGTGCTGGTCACGCACGAGGGTCAGACGGTCGCCAAGGTGCGTCACCGCCGCGTGCTCGTCGACCGCGAACGCTTCCTGGCGAAGGTGGCCGGCCAGGTCCACGCCTAGCCCTCGCCGGCGGCGCAGCTGCTCAGCCGCGCCGCGACCGCCAGCAGTCGCACGACCACCGGCGCCGGGTCGGTGGCGGCGACGACCAGGGCACGCGGCAGGACGCCCGCGTCCG
>CAYSTY010000105.1:5733-7705 GCA_964433685.1 uncultured Actinomycetota bacterium
GGCGCCGGGTCGGTGGCGGCGACGACCAGGGCACGCGGCAGGACGCCCGCGTCCGGCGCGAACCTGCGCATCCACTTCCGGCGCGCGACCGGCACCTCACCGGCTGCGCACCGCCGCACCCACCGGTCCGAACAGCTGGTCGACGAGCTGGCCGGCTGACGGTCAGCGCACCAGCTGCCAGGCGTGGTGACGCACCGTCCAGGTGCGGTCGGTCTCCGGCTCCTCGCCGATCTCGCCGTCGACCACGTACCGCAGACCCTCGCCGCGGATGCGGACCTGGCTGCCGACGGCGACCTGGACGTCCTCGCGGGCGAGGTGCTCGCCCGCGTTGAGCGCGAGCGCGAACGCGGCACGGGCGAGGGGGCCGACCGCGGTGACCACGGCGACGTCGAGGTGGCCGTCGTCGGGACGGGCGTCGGGGCAGATGCTCGCACCCCCGCCGAAGCAGGTCCCGTTCGTGACGGCGACCATCAGCACGTCGGCGTCGACCAGGACCTCGCCGTCGAGCGTCACCTCGGTGCGCACGCCCTCGGCGGCGACGCCGGCCAGGACGGCGCCGACCGGGTAGGCGACGGCGCTGAGCTGGTCCTTGAGGGACGCCGCGCGGGCCGCCGCGTCCGCGCCGACACCGGCGTGCAGTGCGTTGACGCACAGCCGGCCGGTGTCGTCCTCGAGCAGGTCCATGGGGGTGGGGGCGCCGTCGCGGATGCGGGCGGCGGCCGCGGCCGGGTCGTCGAACGGCAGCCCGACCCCGCGGGCGAGGTCGTTGCCCGTCCCGAGCGGGATCAGCCCGAGGGGTTCCTCCAGCCGGCCGAGGGCGTGCAGGCGGGAGACCGCGAGGTGGAGCGATCCGTCACCGCCGCAGACCACCAGCCGGCGACCGGCCAGCGACCCGAGGACCGCGTCGAGGTCGTCGGGGCTGGCGGTGGTCACCACGTCGGCGCCGCCGGCCGGTCGGAGGACCTCGGCGGCGGCGGCGACCGCTGCCTCGTCGCTGCTGCCGGCCGCCTCGTTGACGACCAGGACGTGGCCGGTGGCGGTCACGCGTCCCGGAGCCAGGTCAGCAGGGTGCGGACCGGGACCCCCGTCGCGCCCTTGGTGCGGTACCCGCTGGCGCTGTCGGTCCAGGCGACACCGGCGATGTCGAGGTGGGCCCACGGGACCCCGTCGGCGACGAAGCGGGACAGGAACAGCCCGGCGCGGATGGTGCCGGCGCCCTTGCCGCCCACGTTGCGCAGGTCGGCGACGTCCCCCTCGAGCTCCTCGCCGTACTGCTCGTCACCGAGCGGGAGCCGCCAGAACGGCTCGCCGGTCCGGGACGCGGCGTCGAGCAGCTCGTCGGCGAGGTCGTCGTCGTTGGCCATCACCACACCGATGCGTTCACCGAGGGCCACGATGGCGGCGCCGGTCAGCGTGGCCATGTCGACCACCACGTCGGGTTCGAGCTCGCAGGCGTGGACGAGCGCGTCGGCCAGGACCAACCGGCCCTCGGCGTCGGTGTTCATCACCTCGACGGTCGTCCCGCCCCGGATGGTGAGCACGTCGCTGACGCGGGTGGCGGTGCCGGACGGCATGTTCTCGGCCAGGGCGAGCAGCCCGGTGACCTTGATCGGCAGCTCGAGGGCCGCTGCCGCCGTGACCACACCGGCCACCGTCGCCGCGCCGGCCATGTCCATCTTCATGGTCTCCATCGACCCGGACGGCTTCAGGCTGATGCCGCCGGTGTCGAAGGTGATGCCCTTGCCGACGAGCGCCACGTGACGGGTCGCGCCCTCGGGTGCGTAGGTCAGCTCGACCAGCCGTGGCGGCTCGCTCGACCCCTGACCCACCCCGATGTGGCCGCCGTAGCCACCCTCGCGCAGGGCCTGCTCGTCGAGGACGCGCGCGGTGATGCCGGTCCCGTCGATGGCGGTCACGACCCGCTCGGCCAGCGCCGGGGGGCGCTTGTCCTGCGGCGGGGTGTTGACCAGGT
>CAYSTY010000106.1:0-7663 GCA_964433685.1 uncultured Actinomycetota bacterium
GGCCCCAGGCCACCCGGACCCGACACCACCACCCCGACCCGCTCGAACCGTCCGCCGCTCCCGCGACACGGCCCCCGCCGGCCCGCGATCGGGCTCGCCCGAGGGCGATGTGTCCCCGGACATGGAGGCGCCCGGTCGAGACGGGGGGACTCGACCGGGCGCTACGCCCCACGGTACACCGGCGACCGCCCTCGGTGGTCTCCACGAGCGCATCTGGGACGAAGATGGACCGAAGGCGCTAGCCCCACCGGGTGGGGGGCGCCCTCCCAGCGCACTAGCTCCACCTGAGGGATCCCGGTCGCGCCGGTGCGCTCGGTCCCCGTTCACGCCGGTGGCGGTCGGCTCGGACGCAGGTCGAGGTGGGGTGCGAGGAGGGTGGCGTCGCGGCTGCCGAGCACCACCGTCCCGGGGTAGCGCTCGAGCCGGTCGCGCACGGAGGCGACCTCGAGGTCGGCGTAGCGGTCGTGCGCGTCGGCCACCTCGGTCCGGCGGCCGAACAGGGCGTCGGCCTCGTCGAACAGCAGCACCGCGTCCACGTCCTCCGCGAGGTCGATGACGAGGCTGAGGTTCTTCTCGGTCTCGCCGATGTACGTGCTCGTGACCGCGTCGAGGTCGATCCTGAGGACGTCGCGTCCGTGACCGTCGGCGACGGCGCGTTCGGCCCGGAACCGTGCGGCTCGCGGTGACCCCTCCACCACGACCCGCGTGTCGTCGGTCGCGGGGCCGTCAGCGGTCGCCGGCCCGTCCTCGGTCGGCGCGTCGCCGGAAGGTGCGGTCGTCAGCTGCGTGCGCAGCATCAGGAACTCTGCGGGCCGTGTGGCGGCCAGCCCCACCTCCACCACCAGGACACCCGCTGCGACGTCCCGATCGGTCATCGTGATCCCGAGGCCGCAGCGGACGAGGTAGGCCTGCTCGGGTCGGGAACCCTGGAGCGCGCCGCGCCGCCACAGCTCGTCGAGGAACCGCGTCACCCGGACGCACACCTCGTGCCACGTCGCCGCGTCGTTGGGCGCACCTGCCACCCAGGTCGACCCCCGCCGGAGCGAGCGCTCGACCAGGGCCGCCAACCGCCGCACGGGGACGTAGCGCCACTGCGGGTCGGGCTGCGGGCCCCCGCCCGCGAGCGTCCGCGCCCCCCAAACGATCAGCCCGGCGCCCGGCAGGTCCCGCAGCACGCCGATGCCGGCGTGGTTGAGCGCCTCGAGATCGCCGCGGACGAACGCGGTCTCCAGACCGTCGACGCCGACGAGCGCGGCCTCCGTCCCTGCCGGCGCCTTCCACACCCCGTGCACCCGGTCGGTCCTGGCGATGACCGCTGCGACCGCGCCCGAGGCGGGGATGGTCCGTGAACCGGTCGGGGTGTCGACGAGCGGTCGGGGGACGTACAACGCCGCATCGCGGCTGCGTAGGCCCGGACGGTCGGCCCAGACCACCAGTTCGCGGGCCGAGCCGATGGCGATCGGGGCGTCGACGAGCAGCAGCGCGCCGTGCTCGGTGCACCACGCGGCCGCGGCCGTGTACAGGCGACTCGCGTCGTCGACCGACAGGTGGGCGGCGTCGGGGAGGCAGATCAGGTCGACCACGCCGCTCGGATCGAGGGCGTGCAGGCCGGTGCCGGCCGCCGCGTCGCCGAGCAGCTCCTCGACGGTGACCTCGTCGCCTGCGCCTGTGGTCCGGACGGCGACGCAGGGACGTGCCCCGGCCGCGAGGAGCGTCGTCAGCGCGATCGCCGCGGCACCCGCGTCACGGGGGAGGGCGCCGAGCGCCTCGCCGAGGGTCGGGCCGTCCGGTCCGCGGGCGGTCACACCGAAGGCTGCGGCGTCCTCCGCGGAGGTGATCGCCACGCGAACCCCGACCGGACCGGTGGGGTACCGGCCGACGACGGCGACCACCCCGTGCGGCGCGAGCGTGATCGGGTTGGACCGCAGGGGTTCGGCAGGCATGGGGCGTCCTCGTGCCGGGCGGGCCGACACCGGTCCGCACCTGGGCGACACGCTAGGTCGTCGGCGCCCGTGAAGCGGGGGTTCCCGGGCCCCGCCGTCGCGGAGCTGGTGACGCGCTCCGGGACCGGCCCTCCTCGCTCAGGCCGACGTGACGGCCTTCGCCACGTAGAGCTGTTCGTCGGCACGCGCGACGCACGACTCGATCGTCTCACCGGGCCGGTACCGCGCGAGGCCGAACGACCAGGCGCCACACGAGGAGGCCCGGATCCGCCGCAGCACCTGACGGGCCTCGGCCTCGTCGGTGTCCGGCAGGATGAAGACGAACTCGTCGCCGCCGAGGCGGCAGACCTCGTCGTCGTCGCGTAGCTCCGCGCGCCACTGGTCGGCCAACGCGCTCAGCAGCAGGTCCCCCGCGGCGTGACCGCCCCGATCGTTGACCTGCTTGAAGTCGTCGAGGTCCACGACGGCCAGGGTCAAGGGGACGCCACTGCGCGAGGTCTCGGTCGCCGCGCGTGCGGCCGCGGCCGCGAAGCCGTTGCGGTTGAGCACGCCCGTGAGCTGATCGGTGATCCCGACCGTACGCAGGTTCGTGGTGAGCCACGACAGCACCTCGCCCGCGGCGACGACCGACAGCGCGGGCGGCAGCCACACCGCGAGCGAGAAGCTCAGCGTGTCGCTCAGCGCCAACGCGCCTGCCAACCCGACGACCAACGCGACGAGGTAGAGGCGCAGCACCTGCCGCGGGACGACGATGCCGAGGTACATCGAGAGCAACAGCACGGAGAACGCGGCCGAGAGCGCGCCTTCGCCGGTCGCCGCGCTACCGACGAGCGCGCAGGCCGCGGTCACGTAGACCACGAGGTTGACGTGCACGAGGACCCAGGGGGTGCGATCACGGCCCCGCCACCACAGCAGGGCGACCACCACGTACGCGACGGCGGCGGCGAGGGCGTTGAGCGCCGCCGGTGAGCGCGGCGTCGGCGGCGCGAGGGCGCCGAAGGTGCACAGCAGCGCGCCGACGAGGTCGAGCAACGCCAGCATCCACACCGATGCTGGCCGTCGTCGCCACACGCCTTCGAGCTGCACGGGACACCTCCGTAGCCCATCGGTCGGCCGCACGCGGGGATGGTCACGTGGTGCGGCGCGGGTCGCCCGCCCGTGTGCGACCTGCGCCGGTCGCCGGTGACTAGTCGGTGCGGACCGGTCCCGTCCCGACGGGACCGCACCTCGACGTCGTGGCCGCCGCCGCCACGAACGGCTACCGCTCGGTACGGGCGGGCTAGGGTGGGCGACGTGAGCCGAGCGAACGGACTCACCACCGTGGAGTCGCCGTACCGCGTGTTGCACGTCGACGACGACGCCGACATCCGGTTCCTGGTCGAGTTGACGCTCGACGCGATCGAGGGACTCGACCTGCGCTCGTACGCGACCGGCGACGCGGCGCTGGCCGGCGCGACGGCGGAGCCGCCCGATCTGGCGCTCATCGACGTGATGATGCCGGGCTTGGACGGGCTCACCCTCGCCACGGCCTTCCGTGACCACCCGCGTCTGCGGTCGGTGCCGATCGTCTTCGTCACCGCCAAGGCCTACCCCGAGGAGGTCGCCGAGCTACGGCGCACCGGCGCGGTGGATGTGCTCATCAAGCCGTTCGAGCTCGAGACGCTCGAACGGATCGTGCTCGATCACCTCGCGCCTGTGGTGCCCGGCCGCCGGGACGTGGTGGGCTGACCGGTCGCCCTGCGGACCGGTCCGACGGTCGGGATGCGCCGGAGCAGGCTCCGGACCGAGCCGGTTGGCTGCCGCTCCGCGACCGGAAGCCGACCCACCATGGCCAGTGCCACCTCCACCGACGTCCCCTCGGGGCCCGGGGATCCCGCCGACGCGAACACCGAGGTCGACGACGGCGCCGCACCGTTCGACATCGACGCCGCCCTCGATGACGCCGCAGCTGCGGGTCGCGAGGCGGCGAAGGATGCCGAGTTGGACGACGGTGACCCGAAGCTCGGCTCGGCGTGTCACCCGGATGCGTTCGCGATCGCGATGGAGGAGCTCGACGGCCAGCGGCACGAGATGGGCGATGCCACCACCCGCTTCCCGATCCAGAGCATCTCGAAGGTCTTCGCGCTGGTGCTGGCGATGCAGAAGGTCGACGCGACCTCCGCGGTCGCCGACGAGCTGTGGTCGCGGGTGGGTCGGGAACCGTCCGGTGACCCGTTCAACTCGCTCGTGCAGCTCGAGCACGAGCG
The DNA here is from genome assembly GCA_964433685.1 of uncultured Actinomycetota bacterium. Classification (GTDB taxonomy): domain Bacteria; phylum Actinomycetota; class Nitriliruptoria; order Nitriliruptorales; family Nitriliruptoraceae; genus Nitriliruptor. The sequence continues at coordinate 4,190 of CAYSTY010000106.1, forward strand.
CGGCATCCCGCGCAACCCGATGATCAACGCGGGCGCGCTCGTGGTCGACGACGTGCTCCTGCAGTTCTGTGACGATCCGAAGGCGGAGCTGGCCGAGCTGCTGAGCGAGCTCGCCGGCGAGGAGGTGGAGGAGGACCCGACGGTCGCGGAGGCCGAGCTCGAGGATTCGAACCGCAACCTCGCGGTCGCCAACCTCATGGCCTCCTTCGGCAACCTGCGACACGACGTGATGGACGTGCTCGACGTCTACGTCCACCAGTGCGCCCTCGCCATGTCGAGCCGCCAGCTGGCCACCGCCGTGCGGTTCCTGGCCAACGACGGCATCGACCCCGCGACGGGACGCCAGGTGCTGCCCGACGTCCTCGCGCGTCGCATCAACGCCCTGATGTTGACGTGCGGGACCTACGACGCGGCGGGTGCGTTCGCCTTCGAGGTGGGTCTGCCGTGCAAGAGCGGCGTGGCGGGCGGGATCATCGCCGTCGTCCCCGACCACATGGGGGTCTGCGTCTGGTCGCCCGCGCTCGACGACACGGGCAACTCCAAGGGTGGCCGGGCCGCGCTGCACCACCTCGCCGAGAAGCTCCACCTGTCGATCTTCTAGCGCCGGCCCGCGGCGCCTGCGAGGGTGCCCGCGGCGGCAGCTAACGTCCGGGCGTGCTCGGGACCCTCATCAACGCGGCCGCCATCGTCGTCGGCGCCCTCGCCGGCGCCCTCCTCGGCGACCGGCTGCCCGCCCGTGTCCGCACCGGCACGACGGACGTGGTCGGCCTGTTCGTGCTCGTCCTCGGGCTGTCGGACGCCCTCGTGACCTTCTCGCCCGAGCTGCGCGACGGCGTCGGGACCGCTGCGGTCCTCGTCATCCTCGGTGCGCTGGTCCTCGGGGGTTGGGCGGGGGAGGCGGTCGACGTCGAAGCCAGGCTCGGCCGCCTCGGCGAACGGTTGCGCGACCGCGTCCTCGGCCCGCAGGACGAGGCGCTCGCGCCGGAGCCGTCCGGTCCGGACCGCGAGGCGCTCGAACGGCCGGTGGTGGCACACGATGCGCGGCACCGCTTCGTCGAGGGGTTCGTGATCACCACGATGATCGTCTGCGTCGGTCCGCTCGCCATCCTCGGCTCGTTGCAGGACGGGCTCACGGGGGACATCCAGCTGCTCGCGGTCAAGGCCGTGCTCGACGGGACGATCGCGCTGGCCTTCGCCTCGGTGCTGGGCGTCGGCGTCGCCTTCGCGGCGCTGCCCCTGCTGGTGCTGCAGGGGGCGGTGACCCTCGGGGCATCGGCGCTGGCCCCGGCGCTGTCTGACCCCATGATGCTCGCCCTCACGGCCACCGGTGGTGTCCTCGTCGCCGGGATCGGTCTGCGGCTGCTCGAGGTCCGTCAGGTGCGGGTCGCGAACCTGCTGCCGGCTCTGGTCCTGGCCCCGCTCGCGGTCGCCGCGGTGAGCTGACCGGGACGAGCCGTCAGTCCACGACCTCGAGCGACGCGCTGCGGACCTCGCCGCCGGCGAGCTCGAGGACCCCGATCGTCCGGTGGGGCTGCTGCCGCCGCTCGGTCGGGGACCCCGGGTTGAACAGCAGCTGGCCGTCCACCCCCGGCTCGTTCCACGGGATGTGGCTGTGGCCGAACACCACCACGTCCGCGGTCGGGAACCGCGCGTGCAACCGGGCGGCCCGGCCCCGGGCGGGTCCGCTGTCGTGGATCATCGCGACCCGCACCCCGGCGAGCTCGAGCTCCAACGTCTCGGGCAGCTCGTCGACCAGCTCCGGGTCGTTGTTGCCGAGGACGGCGTGGACCGGCGCACCGGCGAGGTCGGCGATCAGCTCGAGGTGTTCGCCCTGCGTGATGTCGCCGGCGTGCAGCACCACGTCGGCGGTGGCGAGGACGCGCACCGCTGCGTCGGGCAGGGTGCGGTTCGGCCACGACCGGCGCAGGTGGGTGTCGGCCACCACGACGACGCGGAGGTGGTCGCCCGCCGGCGGCGGGACGGGGCGGGGCGGGCTGGGGGCGGGCACGCGGGCACGGTAGCCACGCCCCGAGGTCGGCCGTCCGGACTACCGGTCCACGGCTGCGACCTGGAAGGCTTCCCCCGCCCAGGCCACGCTCGCGTCGACGGGACGGCCATCACGGGTCCCGTCACGCGCCGCCAACGACCCCGACCCGGAGCCCGTCGTGCCCCGAACCGTCCTGTTCACCGGCTTCCCCGGCTTCCTCGGCACCGAGCTGGTGCCGCGCGTCCTGCGTCGTGACCCGGACGCGGTCGTGGTCTGCCTGGTCCAGGCGAGCTTCCTCGAGGTGGCCGAGCAGCGGGTGGCGACCATGGCCGCCGTGGACGCACGCCTCGCCGGTCGCGTCGAGCTGGTGGTCGGTGACATCACCCGACCCGACCTCGGGCTCGGGGACCGGTACGACGAGCTCGCGGCACGCACGACCGAGGTGTTCCACCTCGCCGCGGTGTACGACCTCGAGGTGGCGCGCGACGTCGGCATGCGCGTGAACGTCGACGGGACCCGGCACGTGCTGGACCTGTGCCGCGCCTGTCCGGACCTGGAGCGTCTGCAGTACGTCTCGACCTGTTACGTGTCCGGTCGTTGGCCGGGGATCTTCCGCGAGAGCGACCTGGTCAAGGGGCAGCGGTTCAACAACTTCTACGAGGAGACCAAGTACCTCGCCGAGGTCCTCGTCGCCGAGGCGGTGGCGGCGGGGCTGCCCGCCACCATCTACCGCCCCTCGATCGTCGGTGGGGACGGCAGCACGGGCGCGACGCAGAAGTACGACGGGCCGTACTTCATCCTGCGGTGGCTGCTCAAGCAGGGGCGCGTCGCGGTGATGCCGACCGTGGGGGACCCGGACGGCTACCGGTTCAACATCGTGCCGCGCGACTACGTCGTCGACGCGATCGACGCGCTGGCCGCCGACCCGACGACGGTGGGCGGCACCTACGCGCTGGCCGACCCCGAGCCACACACCATCCGGCGGATGCTCGCGCTGTTCGCCCGCGCGACGGGCAGACGCCTGATCACCGTGCCGCTGCCGATGTGGTTGGCCATCTGGGCGCTGCGCCACGTCCCGGGGCTGCAGACGCTGATGGGCATCCCACCCGCTGCCGTGAACTACTTCAGCCACCCCACCCACTACACCACCGACGCCGCGGACGCCGCGCTGGCCGCGTCCGGGGTGCGCCGGCCCGACCGTGACGTCTGGTTCCGTGCGATGGCCGCCTTCGTCCGGGCCAACCCCGACGTGTCGTCCTCCGCGATGGTGTGACCGTTCGGCGCCTGCGGACCGCCGCCACGCCGCCCGGCCCCCTCCGGCGACCGCCCGACGGGGCGCTGCCTTCGGGCACGTCACCCTCCGTGAGGGTGCTCGTTGGACGACACGGATCGCACGTCGCGGTCCGTGCGGCGCAGGTGCGGTCCCGGCAGGTCCGCGCGACGACGGGGTGGTGCGGTGGCACGGGTGCTGGTGGTCGACGACGACC
>CAYSTY010000107.1:0-7653 GCA_964433685.1 uncultured Actinomycetota bacterium
GACGACCTCGACCTGTGCTGGCGGACCTGGCTGGCCGGCCACGACGTCGAGGTGGCGCCGATCGCGGTCGGCGTGCACAAGGCGGCGGCGACCAACTACCACCGGCTCGGGCAGACCCGCGTCATCGGTCCGCGCTACTTCGCCGAGCGCAACACCCTGGCCACGCTGCTGAAGAACTACGGGCTGCTGCGCCTGCTGACCATCGTCCCGCTCTACTTCCTGGTCGGGGTCGCGAAGATCCTCGGGTTCCTGCTCACGCGCCGGTTCTCGGACGCGTGGCTGACCTTCCGCGCCTGGCTGTGGAACGCGCTCCACCTGCTGGAGACCCGCCGTCTGCGGCGGCTGGTCCAGGCCGAACGCCGGCGTTCGGACGGCGAGGTCAAGGAGCTGTTCGGCCGCATCGCCCCCCGGGTGCGCGCCTACGCCGAAGCGATCGCCGAGTGGATCGCCGGCGGCGACGTCGCCACCGGCACCGACGAGACCCCGGTCGTGCCCGCCGAACCGGAGACCGCGACCCGCCGGGCGATCCGGTTGGTGCGCGAGCGGCCGGTGCTGGTCACCGGCACGCTGCTCGGCATCGTCATCCTCGTCGGGGCGGCGCCGCTGCTCGCACCCGGCGTCCTGCGCGGCGGCGAGCTCGCGCCATGGCCGACATCCCCGCGGATGTTCCTGGCCGACCACGCCGCGGCGTGGCACACCGCGGCCGGGCTCGGCAGCGACCTGCCCGCCTCGCCGGCCCAGGCGCTGCTCGGGCTGCTCCAGACGGTGCTGCTCGGCTCGGCCTACCTCGCCTCTCGCGTGGTGCTGGTCGGCAGCCTCCTCGTGGGTTGGTTGCTCGCGCTGCGGGCGGCCCAGCGGTACTCGCTCCGCAAGCTGCCCCGCGTCGTCGCGGCCACGGCGTACGTGCTGTCGCCGCCGACCCTCGCGGCGCTGCTCACCGGTCAGGTGAGCGCCCTCGTGGTGATCGCGGTCCTCCCGGGCATCATCGCCGCGCTCGGCACCCTCGCTCGCCGCTCGACCCCGGCCGCCCGTGCCTGGCGAGCCGCCGCAGCATCGGCCCTCCTCGGTGCGGTCGCGGTCGCCTTCGTCCCGGGGACGGCGGTCGCGCTGCTCGTGGTCGCGGTGTGCCTGCTGCTCGTGGTGCCGGCGTCGGCACCGCCGGGCTGGCGGGGACCGTTGACCGCACGGGTCAGCCTGGCGACGCTCGGTCCGTTCGCGCTGCTGCTGCCCTGGAGCTGGACGCTGTTCGCGGCCGACGGCCCGATCCGTGGCATCGCGCAGGGCACGACCGTCTCGAGCGAGCTGTGGCGCTGGGTGCTGCTCGTCCCGCAGATCGAGGGCTTCCCCGGGATGCTGGCCGGCATCGGGTTCCTGCTCGCCGGGATCCTCGGCGTACTGTTCGGTTGGCGCCGTCAGGCGGGCCTCGTGGTGGTCCTGTGGACCCTCGGACTGGCCGGTTCGGTCGCCGGCTGGGCGCTGGCGCGTGAGGGCGCGCCGATCTGGCCCGGCCTGCCGCTCGTGGCCTCCGCAGCGGCGTACGCCGGGCTCCTCGCGGTCGCGTTCGCCACCGGCGAGGCGTCGCTCGGCCGGCACACGTTCGGTTGGCGGCAGGTGGCCGCGGTGACCACGGGTGTCGCCGTCGCCGTGAGCCTCGGAGCCGTCGCGTTCGACCTCGTGGAGGGGCCGAGCGGGACCTACGTGCGCGACCGCGACGCGCTGCCGGCCTTCGTGACGGCCGCATCCACCCCCGAGGACCCCTTCCTCGTCCTCCTGCTCGCCGACGTCGACGGGGTGGTGAGCTACGAGGTCGTGCCGGGCGCCGGTCCCTCGATGGCCGCGACCGGCGTCAGCCCCGACCCCGCCGCCGCTGCCATCGTCGACGCCGCCGTGGCGGACCTGCTCGCAGGCCGGGACGCGACCGCGTCGAGCACCCTCGGTCGGCTCGGGGTGCGGTACGTCGTCGTCCCGGACGGCGGCACCTCGCCGGAGCTGGACCTGGCGCTGCGCAGCCAGGCGGCCCTCGAACCTCGGCCGGTCGCGTCCGGTCGGGTGCTCGCGGTCACCGCCGCCCTGCCGCGCGCGAGCGTCATCGCCGAGGCGGACGCGGGGACCCTGTTCACCACCGGCGCGTTGCCGCGCGACGCGGACACCCCTGAACCGTTGCGCGTGCTGCCGGACGGTCGCATGGTCGGCAGCTCCGACCAGCCCGGGGTCCTGGTCCTCGCCGAGCTGCCGGCGGGTCGGTTCGAGGCCACGGCCGACGGCCGCCCGTTGGCTCGCGTCGACGGCCAGGTCGCGGCCTTCGAGCTCCCGACGGCCAGCGAGCGCATCGAGGTGGTGCCGGCCGGCCAGGGCGGACGCACGGTCGCGCTCACCGGTCAGCTGCTGATCGCCCTGCTGGTCCTCTCGCTCATGCTGCGTCCCCCCGGCTTCGCCCGCGGTGGCGATGGCGCGACGCCGATCGGGACGACCCCCGCCCCGGCCGGTCGGCGCGAACCGGAGGTGGTCGCGTGACCGTCCGCCGCCCCGCCTTCGCCCTCGCACTGATCGCGATCAGCCTCGGGCTGCTCGGCGTCGTCGACGCGACCGTCGCCCCCCCGCAGGTCGCCGATCCCGAACCGCGTGCGCTGGCGGGCACCGAGGCCGTCTCCGGTCGTGCCGTGTGCGTCGTCGGCGACGATCGGCCGGGCACGTCGGCGGTCGTGGACGTTGTCCGGCCGGGTGCGTCGGGTGATCCGCCGGGGTTGGCGGAGCTGCGCACCATCGGCGACGGTGTGACCGCGGCCGCGCCCCGGCTGTTCCCGGGCGCCGCCGCACGCACCACCATCGAGGGCGCCGGTGCTGCCGCCGCACCGGACGCCGATGCTGAGGCGGCCGATGCGGACGCCGAGGCAGCTGATGCCGAGGCGGCCGACGACGGTCCTGAGGCGGCCGATGCCGGCGCCGACGAGGCAGCCGATCCTGCGCTCGTGGTGGACGCCCCCGCGGCCATCGGTGCGGCGACCGACGTGCGGTGGTCGGGAGCGCCGATCAGCGTCTCGCGCGAGTGGCGTCTCGAGGGGGAGGAGGACCTCCCTCCCGGTACCGCCGCGGGACCGTGCGTGCCGGGGACGGCCGCGTCGAGCTGGACCATCCCCGGTCTGACGACCGCGGGCGGTAGCGAGGCGCGGTTGCGCATCGCCAACCCTCACGCGGCCGGTGCGAGCGTCGCGGTGAGCTTCCTCACGCCGGAGGGGGCGCAGGAGCCGACCCGGCTGCGCAACCTGAGCGTCGACGGGGACGGCGTCATCGAGCTCGTCCTCAACGACTACCTCCCCGAGGAGCAGGACCTCGCCGTGGTGGTCGAGGTGCTCGCGGGGCGGGTCGCCGCCGAAGGCGTCCAGCTCACCCGCAGCGCGATCGGTGGCATCGACGGGGTCTCGCTGCTGCAGCCCGCGGCCGAGCCGGGGGAGACCTGGACCATCCCGTGGGTGATCGACGGCGAGGACCGCGCGTCCTGGCTGTGGATCACCAACCGCTCCGACCGCTCGGCTCCCGTGGAGCTGAGCCTGCACACCGCCGACGGCGGGACCGTGCCCGAGGGGCTCGCGGAGGTGTCGGTCCCGCCGGGGACCGTCCGGCGTGTCGACCTCCGCGGCACCCTGCCCGAAGGTCTCGGTAGCGCGGCGGTCACCGCGCGCAGCGACGGCGTGCCGATCACGGTCTCGGGTGTGGCGCAGTTCGGTGGTGTGGCACCGGAGGTCACCGGCTTCGCGGTGCAGCTCGGCGCGGCGGCGGACCCGGTGTGGACCCTGACCGGCTCCGGCCGCGAGGGACGCAACGAGCAGCTGCGTCTGATCAACCCGGGCAGCGAGCCCGCGACCGTCGACGTGACCCTGTGGACCGGCGCGAACACCTCGAACCCGCCGGAGCTGAGCGGTGTCGAGGTCCCCGCCGGGGCACTCGTGGTCGTGCCCGTCCGCGACCTGGTCGAGGGTCTGTCCTCGTGGGCGATGACGGTGCGGTCCTCGAGCGGCGCGATCGTGGCCGGGACCGTGGGCAGCGGTGACCCCGACGGGTCGCTGCACCTGGTGGCCACGACGGGCGCGCCGTCCGTGTGGTGGCGTACCCCGCGGGAGCCGGTGCTGCGGGCTGCACCGGGCACGGCACAGCGGCTCGGGACCGAGCTCGGCATCGAACCGGTCGATCCGCTGGCACCGACCACCCCCGAGGCCGAGGTGCCGGCGACGGGCACGCCGGACGGTGCGGGGGACGGTGCGGGTGCGGGGGACGGTGCGGACGACGAGGAGCTCGTCCCCGACGACGCGCCCGACGGGGGTGCCGGGGGCGCCGGGGGCTGACGGTTCCTCAGTCCCACCCGAGGTCGTCGAGCGCATCATCGTCGAGGCCGTGGTGGTCGGCCAGTTCGGTGACGACGACGTCCTGGATGAGGTCGAGCAGGTCGCGCTTCGAGGTGGCACGTCCCTCCAGGGGACGCCGGTAGAGCACCAGCCGGTCCGCGGTGAGGGGCGCGGCTGTCCGGCGCCGGCGCGGGGCGGGGTGGTAGTGGCCGAGGGGGACCTCCCCGGGCGGGCCACCCCCGTCCGGTCCGGCCACGTCGGGAGGGATCTCCGCGACCATCAGGACGACACCGTCGAGGTGGTCGAGCAGCCCGGGCGGTAGCGCCGCCACGGCATCCTCGACGAGGCGTTCGAAGCGGTGCCGATCGCGCGTCCGGAACCCGTCGACGGGGCGGCGTCGACGGTCGCTGTCGGGGCGGCGGTGCCGCGCGTGTCGATCGGCTCTCACGGCCGCGACCCTAGCTGCGCCGGGGCGCACGGTCGCGCCGCCACGGGGGAGGAGAGGAGGCCCGGCTTGGGTGCGCACGGGGTGCCCAAGACCGCGCCACGGGACGCAGGTGCTTGCCGGATGACATCGATGTGGTTTAGCGTTCGGACCATGGCTGAGCTCTCGGCATCGTCGTCCCCGTCCCGTTCCCGGGTGGTGCGGTCGCTGGCCCGTGCCGCTGAGCGGCCCTGCGCCAGGCCGGGGTGTCCGGCCCCGGCGCGCGCGACCCTGACCTTCGCCTACGGGACCGCCGAGGTGCACCTCGACCGGCTGAGCGACGCGGTCGACCCGCAGGGCTACGACCTGTGCGCACGCCACGCCGCGCGGACCGAGGCGCCGCGCGGGTGGGCGCTGACCGATCGTCGGCCCGAGGACGACCGTGCGACCGACGAGCCGCCGACGCCGGCCCCGCGCGATCTCGGCGGGGAAGCGACCGTCGCGGTGCTCGCAGCCGCGCTGCGGGCCGTCCCCGAGCCCGCCTCGACGCCGACGGTGGCGGCCGCGGACGCGCCCGCGGCGCCGGGTGTCACCGGCCCCGCGCCGACCGTTCCGACGCCGGCTGCCTCGCTGCCGGCTGCCTCGGCGCCGGGCCGCCGCAGCGTCGTGGAGACGCTGCTGTCGGGTGGTGAGGCGGTGCCCACCGGCGACGCGCGGATCGACGAGCCGACCCTCGAGCTGCCGGCCATCCGCGCCCCTCGGCGGGTGCCAGCGGCCGGCGACCGAGGTCCTGCCACCGACTGGTGAGCCGGACCCGTCTCCACCCGGCCCGTCTCCATCCGTCTCCACCTCGCCCGTGTCCACCCTGGACGAGCGTGGTTGTGGTTCCTTGGGTGCCAGCGGGAGCCCAAGTAGCGTCACCGCCGATCCGATCGGAGCTGGCAGGTGGCGATCCCGCGTGACCTCGTCGAGGGGGTCCGACGCCTCGACGAGTACGAGCTGCGCCAGCTGCTGCTGCTCGTGCGAGGCCTGCTCGTGCACGTGGACGGGCACCCCGACCCCGCGGTCGAACGTGACCTGCCACCGACCCTGCGGTACCGGCAGGAACGCGTGCGCTGCGGTAGGGCGTCGTGCAGCACCTGCCCGCACGGGCCCTACTGGTACGCGTACTGGAAGCAGGACGGCCGGACCCGCAAGCGCTACGTCGGCCGGCACCTGCCCGGCGAGCCGCTGGAGCCGGTCGTGCCCGACCTGCCACGGTCGCCGAGGAGCACCCCCGGCGCGGCAGCGCGACAGGCTCAGCCTCGCGAGTAGGCTCCGCCGCTCCCGCCCGGAGACGCGCTACCCATGTCCACGCCGCACGACCCGGCCGTCCTGGACGCCGTCGTCAAGGCCTACGACGTGCGGGGGGTCACCGCGACCCACCTGACGCCCGAGCTGGTGCACGACCTCGGTGTGGCGGCGGCGACGGTCTTCGGCCGCGATCGTCCGTTCCTGATCGGGTGGGACATGCGCCCGTCCTCACCGGCGCTGGTGGAGGCGTTCGCGACCGGTCTGAACGAGCAGGGGGTCGACGTCGTCGAGCTGGGGCTGGCCTCGACCGACCTCGTGTCCTACGCCTCCGGTGAGCTGGACGCCCCGGCGGCGATGTTCACCGCCAGCCACAACCCCGCGGCGTACAACGGCATCAAGCTCTGCCGCGCCGGTGCCGTCCCGGTCGCGATCGACACGGGCCTCGGCGAGCTGCGCGACCTCGTCCTCGCCGGCGTCCCGGAGCCGCTGCCCGCCGGCGACCACGGCGGACGCAGCCGCCGCGACCTGCTCGACGCGTTCGGTGCGCACGTGCGCTCGTTCATCGATGCTTCGGTGCTCCGACCCGTGCGGGTCGCCGTCGATGCCGGCAACGGGATGGCGGGACACGTGTGGCCGGTCGTGGTCGCGGGCCTGCCGATCGAGACCACGCCCCTGTTCTTCGAGCTCGACGGCACCTTCCCCAACCACCCGGCCAACCCGCTCGACACCGCGACCCTCGCCGACCTGCAGGAGGCGGTCCGGTCGGGAGGGCACGCGCTGGGGCTCGCGTTCGACGGTGACGCCGATCGGGTCTTCGCCGTGGACGAGAACGGGCGACCGGTGCCGTCGTCGCTGGTGGGGGCGGTCGTCGCCGACCGTCTCCTGCGCCACCACCCGGGCGAGACCGTCCTGCACAACCTCATCTGCTCGCGGGTCGTGGCCGAGACCATCGAGGCCGGTGGCGGCACCGCCGTCCGCACCCGGGTCGGCCACTCCTTCATCAAGCGCCGGATGGCGGAGACGGGCGCGATCTTCGCCGTGGAGCACTCCGGGCACTTCTACTTCCGCGACCACCACCGCGCGGACTCGGGGCTCGTCGCCGCCCTCGTCCTGCTCGAGGCGGTCGCCGAAGCCGACGCGCCGCTGTCGCAGGTCATCGCCCCCTACGACCGCTACCCGTCGTCGGGGGAGATCAACTTCGAGGTCGCCGACACCGACGCCGCCATCGCGGCCGTCGCGGGTGCGTTCACCGGCCGGGGCCACAGCGACCGGGAGGACGGCCTGACGGTCGTGGTCGACGACGGCTGGTTCAACCTGCGACCCTCCAACACCGAGCCGCTGCTGCGCCTCAACGTCGAGGGTGACGACCAGGCAGCGCTCGACCGACTCCGGGACGAGGTGGCCGCCCACCTCACCACCGCCTGAAGGAGACGTCCGTGGCCCTCGATCAGCGGCTGCTCGAGATCCTGGTGTGCCCGGCCTGCCACGCGGGCGTGGAGCACAAGGAACGACGCCACGTCGTGGTGTGCACCGGGTGTGGTCTGACCTACCCCGTGCGCGACGGCATCCCCGTGATGCTCGTCGACGAGGCGACGA
>CAYSTY010000108.1:0-6387 GCA_964433685.1 uncultured Actinomycetota bacterium
CGGCAGCGACGTCCCCGTGCTGGTGCTGACCACCTTCGACGACGACGAGCTCGTGCTCGGCGCGCTCCGGGCGGGCGCGAAGGGCTACCTGCTCAAGGACGTGACGCTGGAGCAGCTCGTCGACGCGATCGAGACGTTGGCAGCCGGCGGCACCCTGGTCCAACCGGCGCTGACCGACCGGCTGGTCCGGTCGTTGTCGGCGCTGCCCGACCCGGACCGCGGACGGTCCCTGCCGCCGGCGCAACCGCTGACCACCCGCGAGACCGAGATCCTCCGGCTGCTCGCCGGCGGGTACGCGAACCGCGAGATCGCCGCGGCGCTCCACCTCGCCGAGGGCACGGTCAAGAACCACGTCTCCAACCTGCTGCTCAAGCTCGGGGTCCGCGACCGGACCCGGGCCGTCATCCGCGCGCTGCACCTCGGGCTGCTCGCCCCCACCGATCGCGACGGCTGACCTCGCGAGGCGTCACGGGGACAGCTCGCGCGAGAAGTAGTAGGCGCGCTCGTTGGTGCTGGGGTCCACGCCCACGAACCCGTGCCGTTCGTAGAACCGCTGTGCGTCGGTGTCGGCCTCGTCCACGTTGATCTCGATGAGCGCCACGGCGCGCTGTCGGGCGGTCGCGACCAGCAGGTCGATGAGCCCGGAACCGATCCCCCGGCCGCGCAGCCCGGGTACGACGTACAGCTCGTCGAGCAACGCGACCGGACCCCGGTACCAGACGTTCGGACGCAAGGTCACCAGCGCCACCGCGACCGCGGGCGTCCCGGCGATGATCGCGAAGGTCTGCTCGTCGGCGAGCAGCAGCCGCAGCCGGGTGGTCAGCACCTCGGTGCCCGGGCTCGGCGTGTCGAACTCGAGGTTGAAGTCGTGCAGCAGCCGGCCGACCGTCGGCGCGTCCTGCGCGGTGGCCAGGCGCGGTTCCCACCCGTGGTCCTGTCGCGTGGTCACTCGACGTCTCCCCGTGGTCGCCGCCGGGACATCATGCCGTGCCCGGTGATCCGGAGCCGGCGATCCGGACGGTCCGGGCGGTCCGGCCCTCGGCTCAGGTGGCGGCCTCGCTGCGATCGGCCAGCTCCTGGGCGAACCGGTCGATGACCACGTGCGCCTCGCGGACCACGGCGCGCCACAGCGCGATCGCTACCTGTGGGTGCTCGTCCTGCAACCGGTCGAACGCCTGCGCGGACAGGAGCGCCACGGTGACCTCGCCGTCGGCGACCGCATCGGTCTCCCGCAGGTCACCCGACGCGAGCGCGCGCTCACCCAACATCATGCCGGCCGACAGCGTGGCGATCCTTCGACCGGGGCGACCCCCCGCGTCGGGCCGCGCGACCCGCACCTGCCCGCTGGTGATGAGGTGGAGCCCGGGGCTCGGCTGCCCGGCGACCAGGACCGGGTCCCCGTCCGCGTACCGGCGCTGCTCCGCCGCCTCGGTCAGCAGCGCGACGGCGTCGTCGTCGAGGTCGTCGAACAGGGGGTGCTCGCTCAGCGGCAGCGGCCCTGCCTCGCGTTCGTCGGTGCCGTAGCGCGCGAGCAGCCGGTCCTCGCACCAGCTGACCGCGGCGTCCCGCGTCCGGAAGGTGCGGACCGCGTCGCCGTCGGGGCGGGGCCGGGACAAGGTGCCCTGCGGGTCGACGAGCACGCCGTCCTTGCCCGCCGCGCGCAACGTGTCGCGCAGCTCGGCCAGCATCCGCCGGGCGACGTCGCTGACCTCGTCGACGCGACGGACGTCGAAGACCACGAGGTCGAGCTCGGCGGCCCGTTCGCACACCAGGCGGGAAACGCTCTCCGCGCCGGCGAACAGCAGGTCGCCGTGGAGCTCGAACACCTGCGCCTTGTCGCCGACGCGGGCGAGGACCGCCTGTTCACCGTCGGTGCGGCGCCGGAGGGAGGGTGCGGCCCGGACGTCGTAGCTGGCTCGGACGGCGGCGCGTGCGCCCCGTTCGACGTGCATCATGTGCAGCTCGAGCTCGCGCGACAGCGCTCGGCTGGCGGCCAGCCCCCGGACGCTGTTGCCGCGCTCGTCGAGCCGCGGCGAGAACACGCCGATGCCGACCTGGCCGGGCAGGACGGCGATGACGCCGCCCGCGACGCCGGACTTGGCGGGCATACCCACCTCGGCGACCCAGGCCCCGGCACCGTCGTACATGCCACAGGTGGTCATCACGCTCAGCACGCGTTCGACGAGGTCGGGCGGCAGCACCTCGGTGCCGGTGCGAGGGTTGACCCCGCCGTTGGCGAGCGTGGCCGCCATCAGGCTCAGGTCGCGGCAGTCGACCCGGACGGCGCACTGGTAGGTGTACAGCGCCAGCGCGGCGTCGGGGTCGCCGGTCACGATCCCACCCCAACGCAGCAGGTGGCCGATGGCGCGGTTGCGGTGACCGGTCTCGAGCTCGGCGGCGTACAGGTCCTCGTCGACGGACAGGTCGCGACCGGCGTAGGCCGAGAAGTGGGCCAGCACCCGCTCGCAGCGCCGCTCGAGCGACTCGCCGGCGACCAGGGAGGCCGCCGCGATGGCGCCGGCGTTGATCATCGGGTTGCGCGGCTTGTGGGTCCGCTCGTCGAGGCTGATCTCGTTGTACGCGTCCCCGGAGGGCTCCACGTCGATGCGGGCGTCGACCGCGTCGCGGCCACGGTCGGCGAGCGCCAGCCCGTAGGTGAAGGGCTTGGAGATCGACTGCAGCCACAGCGGCGAACGGCTGTCACCGGCCTCGTAGACGTGTCCGTCCACGGTGGCGAGGCAGATGCCGAGCCGGTCCGGGTCGACCTCGCGCAGGTACGGCAGGTAGTCGGCGACGGCCCCCGACCGGTCGTCTCGGACGTCGTCGAGCACCCGGTCGATGATGCTGGCCACCGGGGAACGCACGGACATCCTGTCGTCGGTGCCCGCGAGCCTAGGAACGGGCCACCGGTGGTGGGGGTCCGACGTGGCCGGGCGGCGGGGTCCGGGGCCCGCTGCCGTCAGGCGCCGAGGCGGTCAGCTGCCGAGCAGGTGCGGATCCGGGCGGGCCGGCGCCGTGTGGTCGCCGTTGGCGAGGTGGTGACGCGCGTGCGCGATGGCCTCCTCGGTGGTGTCGAACAGGTGGTCCCCGCGGCGGGTGATCCGTTCGAGGATGCCGGTGCGTTCGAGCACCTCCCGCGGCTGGTCCTGCAGCCGGGAGACGACCACGAGGATGTCGCGTCGTGCCAGCCGGTCGACCAGTCGGCGCATCGCGTCGGCGCCGGTCGCGTCCATCAGGGGCACGTCGCGCATCCGGATGACGACGGCACGGATACCCGGGTCGACGCGCAGCAGTTCCTCGAAGAACCGGTCGGCAGCGCCGAAGAAGATCGGTCCCTCGATGCGGTAGACGAGGAGGTCGTCGGCACGCACGCGCAGCTCGGCCTCCACCGCAGCCCGGTCCTCGTGCACCGGCCGGCCGCTGCCGCCGAGGAGGGTGGTGTCGATCTGGAACATGCGCGACATGCGGGTGATGAACAGCGCACCCGCGACCACCAGACCGACCTCGACCGCGAGGATGAGGTCGAAGGCGACCGTGACCCCGAGCGTGAGCAGCATCGTGGCCGCGTCCGACCGGGTCGCGCGCACGATCTCGCGGAACGCGCCGACCTCGACCATCCGTGCCGCGACCACCATCAGGATGCCGGCGAGCGCCGCCAACGGGATGCGGGCGGCGAGCGGCGCGGCAGCGACCACGATCGTGGCGAGGACCAGACCGTGGACGACCGCCGCCAGCCGCGTGCGCGCCCCCGAGCGGACGTTCACCGCGGTACGGGCGAGGGCCGCGGTCGCGGGGATGCCCCCCGCCACCGCGGCGGCGACGTTCGCCAGGCCCTGACCGAACAGCTCACGGTCGGGGTCGTGGCGTTCCCCGATGGTCATCCCGTCGGCGACGACGGCCGACAGCAGGCTCTCGAGCGCGGCCAGCACCGCGACCACGAGGGCGGCCCGGACGAGGTCGGTCGAGGCGATCGCGCCGAGCGCCGGCAGGCTCGGGGTCGGTAGCCCTCCCGGGATGGCGTCGACCCGTCCGACCGAGGCGAAGGTCGGGCTGAGCGAGACCAGGGTGGTCACCAGCAGCGCAGCCATGCTCGCGGGCACGGCGTGGAACCGTCGGAGGCGGCCCCAGCCGACCATCACGGCGACCGTCAGCGCTCCCAGCAGGGCTGCCGACAGGTCGATCCCCCCGGTGGCGTCCCGCAGCAGCTGCCAGGTGACCGGCAGGACGTGCTCACCCCGGGGGGCGGGCAGGCCGAGGAACCCCGGCAGCTGCTGCAGGAAGATGATGACCGCGATCCCGGCGGTGAACCCCGTCACCACCGGGTAGGGGATGAAGCGGACGAAGCGGCCGACCTTCGCGACCGCGAGCACGACGAGGATCAGCCCCGCCAGGATCCCGACGGGCGCCAGCACGCCGACGCCGTGGTCGGCGACCAGGGGCAGGAGCACGACCGTCATCGCACCGGTCGGTCCGGAGATCTGGAAGTTCGAACCACCGAACACCGCCGCGACCACGCCGGCCACGATCGCGGTGTACAGCCCCGCCGCCGCGCCCGCCCCCGAGGTGACGCCGAACCCCAACGCCAGCGGGAGCGCGACCACCGCGACGGTGATGCCGGCGAGCAGGTCGGCGCGCAGGTGGGCCAGCTGGTAGTCGGA
Source organism: uncultured Actinomycetota bacterium (assembly GCA_964433685.1). Taxonomy (GTDB): domain Bacteria; phylum Actinomycetota; class Nitriliruptoria; order Nitriliruptorales; family Nitriliruptoraceae; genus Nitriliruptor. Next base: position 4,659 of record CAYSTY010000108.1, read on the forward strand.
CGTCCGCGGCACGAAGCGGAGCAGGGACGACCACACGACGACAGGACCTCCGACGCTGGCTTCGGACCCAGCGTCCCGATCTGCCACGGTACCGCGATAACGCTGTTTCGCAACGACACGAAACCACGTTACGATCGGTCGTGCGCGTCCAGCCGTCGCCGCCCACCTCGAGGAGACCCGATGCCCCGCCCGGTGTACGAGGTCAAGGCCGAGCTGTTCAAGACGCTCGGTCACCCGGTGCGCATCCGCATCCTCGAGGTCCTGCGGGCGGGCGAGTCCAACGTCGCCGACATCGCCGCGGCGGTGGGCGTGAGCGGCTCGACGCTGTCCCAGCACCTGGCGACGTTGAAGCGCGCCGACGTGGTCGAGGCCCGCCGTCAGGGATCGCTGGTCATCTACCGGGTGAACGATCCGCGGGTCTTCGAGCTGCTCGAGGTCGGCCGACAGATGCTGACGACGTCGCTGTCCGGCTCGGCCGAGCTGCTCGCGGACCTGGAACGGATGGACTTCGAGCCCGGGTAGCGCTGACGATGGCCGCGTGCGGGGGCGCGGTCGGGCGCACCTCGAGGACGGATGCCGGTCGGTCTCGGCCCCTCAGGCGCCTCGTCGAGCGGGACGTCGGGTGCGGCGCTGGTGACCTCGCCCGTCGTGACCGTCGGCGCCGAAGGGCGGTCGGAAGCGGTCACCGACGGCCCGCGCCACGCGCGTCGGCAGCAGCTGCACCAGGTCGATGCGTCGCACGTACCCACAGGCGATCCGGTCGAGGTGGGCGCGCACCGCCTCGGTCTCCCGTTCGTTCCGGGCGACGGCCAACGCCAACGCGATGTGCCACCCCTGGGTCCGTGAGACGCGCAGCAGCATCTCGGCCGCGTACTCGTCGAGCCGGAGCGCCAGCGCGTCGATCCAGGCCGCGACGCGCGAGTACCGGGCGAGCAGTTCCTGAGCCGTGTCGATGGTCTCGGCCAGGATGTGGTTGACCACGTCGTAGTCGTGTCGGCGGCGGGCGAGCACGCCCGGGGTCAGCTCACCGTCGACGACGTCGCCGGTGGCGCGCATCGTGGCGGCGACGGCACGCGGCAGGTCGTAGACGATGTGGGCGTTGATCCCGAGCAGCGCGTGCTCCACCGCGGTGACCCGCGGACGGCCGGCCACGGCGAACGCCGCCTCCCACGGTCCGGCGCACGCGCCGGTGCGGTCCCAGGCGTCCTCGGCGTCGAAGTACAGCAACGCGAACCGTGCGGTCAGGTCCTCGGTCCACGCCGGGTCGACGAACCGCCCGGCGGCGATCGCGTCGTGGATGGCGCCGGTCATCGTGCGGTAGACCGACAGGAAGATGGCCCGGTCGTCACCGGCCCGGTCGAGCTGCGCGATGCGTTCGTCCATGCGGACCAGCACCGCGGCCATCCCCGGCGTCGCTTCGGCCACCCCCACGAGAACCTCCGATGTCCCCGGTGAGGGAGCCTAGGCAGGGATCGGCTCCCGCGGCGGATGGTCCCGGTCGGGCGCGACGTGGCGGCCGGTCACGCGCGTCCCCGGCGTTGGCCGACTCAGGTGCCCGGCAGGGCGCGCCGGCCGGTGATCGTCTCGGCCCGGATGCGGACCCAGGTGACGACGTCCGCACCGGCGAGCGCCCACGAGTCGAGGCCCAGGCCCTCGAGCCCGTGGAGGACCTCGGGGTCGTCGACGATGTCGGCCACGCCCTGGACGACCACGCTCCACCCGGTGCGTG
>CAYSTY010000108.1:6487-7644 GCA_964433685.1 uncultured Actinomycetota bacterium
GGGTCGTCGACGATGTCGGCCACGCCCTGGACGACCACGCTCCACCCGGTGCGTGCGTCCGCGTCGTGGTCGTCGATCTCGAAGGCGATCGGGCGGCTGCCCTCCACCGCCTCGAGCTTCGAGCCCACCGGGCTGCGGAAGACGACCGCGTTGCCGGCCACGGCGTAGGTCACCGGGACGATCACCGGTGTGCCCGCATCGACGAACGCGATGCGCCCGACGTCCCTGCTGCGCAGCAGCTCGAGGCACCGCTCGTAGCCGAGGACCTCGAGCCCGTTGCGGTCGCGTGCGATGGTGTCGGTCATCGTCGTCCCTCCCGTGGTCGTGCCCCAGGCTCCGGGACCGAGGTGGGGGACGGGTAGGGGCTTGTGACCCTGTCAGCGAGGACCGGCGCGGCTCCCCGACGCGAGGAGGTCGAGTCCGACCTCGCGGAGGAGGGCGACCGTCTCGGCGAGCGGCAACCCGATGACGTTGGTGTCGGACCCGTCGACACGGTCGACGAGGACGGCCCCCGCACCCTGGAGGCCGTAGGCGCCAGCCTTGTCGTCGGGCTCCCCGGTGGCGAGGTACCAGGCCACCTCGGCGTCGGTGAGGGTCCGGAAGGTGACGTCCGTGGTGACGCGGGTCGCCGCGCTGACCTGGCCCGCCACGACGGCGACGCCGGTGATCACCTGGTGGGTCCGGCCCGACAGCGCGTGCAGCATCGCGGCTGCCTCGTCGCGGTCGGTGGGTTTGCCGAGCACCCGCTCGTCGAGCACGACCACCGTGTCGGCCGCCAGCACGACCTCGCCGTCGGCGCTCCCGATCGTCCCGGGCGCGGCACCCGCCCGCGCCCCGGCGAGGGCCTTGGCGGCGGCCAGACGCGACACGAGCGCCGCCGCCGGTTCGCCGTCCCGCGGCGTCTCGTCCACGTCGGTCGGTCGCAGGATCGGGGTCACACCCAGGCGGGCGAGCAGCTGCGCGCGTCGCGGGCTGGACGAGGCGAGCACCAGCCGTCGGGTCGGACCGCCCGTCGCGGCACCGTGGTCCCGGGTGGGGGCGCTCACCCGCCGGAGACCACGGCGCCGGCGAACGCGGGCAGCCGCGTCGCCGTGTCGCGCGAGTCGAGCCAGCCGTGGGGGAGGGTGACCTTCTTCGGCGAGGTGGTGTGCCCGCGG
>CAYSTY010000109.1:0-1636 GCA_964433685.1 uncultured Actinomycetota bacterium
GGTCGAACAGGTGTACTTCCCGGGGCTGCCCTCCGATCCGGGCTTCGAGCTCGCGCAGCGGCAGATGGGCTGCGGCGGCGGCATGGTGTCGTTCCGGCCGGTGGGTGGGGTCGCCGCCGCGACCGCCGTCGCCGAGGGCACCGAGTTGTTCTTCCTGGCCGAGTCGCTCGGTGGCGTCGAGAGCCTCATCGAGGTACCCGGCGTGATGACCCACGCGTCGGTGGCGGGCACGCCGCTGGAGGTGCCGGCGGACCTGGTGCGCCTCTCGGTCGGGATCGAGGACATCGACGACCTGCTCGCCGACCTCGACCGCGCCCTCGGGGCCGCGCAGGGCTGACACCGGACGCCGTCCGCGGGTGAGCTGACACCTGGACGCACGGAACGGCACCCAGGTTCCCGGCGTGCGGACATCCGGGCGGGAGCCCGCTCGGTTCGCGGTCGTTCGGACGGGCCCGCATCCTCCGCGCTGCGCCACACCCGGCCGGCCGTCCGGACGCCGACGCGCGTCGTGCGGACGGGGCCGGGTCGGCCGCGACCCGTTCGGGCCGCCGCCGGTGCGTCGATCCCCGATCCTGGAGCGTGCATGTCCCGCCGTGCCCCGTTCGTCCTCGCGACCTGCCTGGCCATCGTCTCGATCGCCCTGCCGGCCGCCGCGCAGACCTCCTTCACCGACGTCGCCGGCGTGCACGAGCCCGCCATCACCGCGCTCGGCGAGGCTGGTGTCGTCGCGGGCTGCGAGGAGGACCGGTTCTGCCCCGAGTCGGGCCTGACACGGGGGCAGGTGGCCTCCCTGCTCGCGCGCTCGCTCGACCTCGACACCTCGGCCACCGAGGCGTCGCCCCGGTTCCGTGACACCGCCGACAGCGTGCACGCCCCCGCGATCGAGGCCATCGCGGCCGCCGGTATCACCGGCGGCTGCACCGAGTCCGACTTCTGCCCCACCGACCGGGTCTCGCGGGGCCAGCTCGCCACGCTGATCCAGCGCGCCTTCGAGCTCCCCGCCGCCTCCGAGGGTCGCTACTTCGACGACATCGCCGGCAACGTGCACGCCCCCGCCGTCGAGTCGCTCGCGGCCGCCGGCGTCGCCGCAGGCTGCACGCCGATCGCCTTCTGCCCCGGGGGGCAGCTCACCCGAGCGCAGGGCGCGAGCTTCCTGGCACGCGCGCTCGACCTGGTCGACCGCGTGGACGTCGCCCCGTACGACGAGCGTCGCGCGCAGCACGACCGGGACCGTGAACGGCGCGCGCAGGAAGCTGTCGCCGCCACCGGAGAACGCGCCGTCGAGGTCGCGCTCGATCAGGTCGGGACCCCCTACCGGTACGGAGGCAACGGTCCCGCGGGCTTCGACTGCTCGGGCCTGACGGGCTACGCGTGGCGCGCCGCGGGCGTCGACCTGCCGCGCACCTCCAGCGACCAGCACCGCGCCACGACCCGCATCGACCGGGCGGACCTGCAGCCCGGCGACCTGGTCTTCTACCACCAGCCGGTCAGCCACGTCGCGATGTACATCGGTGACGGCCGCATCGTCGAGGCGCCGAGCAGCGGTGGCCACGTCCGCGTCAGCGACAGCGGGCTGTCGCGTTCCGACATCACCGGGTACGGGCGCCCGAGCTGACCGACCCGGGACCGATCCGGG
>CAYSTY010000109.1:1736-7644 GCA_964433685.1 uncultured Actinomycetota bacterium
CCGGGGACCGACCCGTCCCCCGCCCGTTCCCCGCACGAGCCCCGGTGAGCGCACGCTGGCGCGCCGCTGGGGCTCGTGTGGCGCTTGGGGCTGAAGTCGACCGCTCCCCCGGCCGACAGGGACCGCAGAGCCCGCACCCCGTGGGCGAGCGAGGGGTCCTCCGTGCTGCAGCGCGGTCGCCGGCAGGCCACGGTCGTGGCCCTCCTCGCGCTGCTCGCGGTGCTCGGTTCGGGGTGCGGAGCCGTGCTCACGCTCGAGCCACCGCAGCTCGCGGCGCTCGAGCCCCGCAGCTTCGGGCTGCACTCCACCATCGTGACCCCCGACGGTCAGACCCTCGCGGTGCTGCGGCGCGAACACCGCGAGCCGGTGCGGCTGAGCGAGGTCCCGACGTCGCTGGTCCACGCGGTGTTGACCGCCGAGGACCGGCGCTTCTTCGAGCACGGCGGCATCGACGCACGAGCCATCGCCCGCGCCTTCATCCGCAACACGGCCGCCGGTGAGGTACAGCAGGGTGGCTCCACCATCACCCAACAGCTGGTGGGGCTGCTGTACGAGCCCGCGTCCGGGCGCACCTACGACGCCAAGCTCACCGAGGCGCTGCTCGCACGCGAGCTCGAAGCGTCACGCACCAAGGCGTCCATCCTCGAGGAGTACCTGAACGCGGTCTACCTCGGCGAGGGCGCCTACGGCGTCCAGGCCGCCGCCCGGACCTACTTCCGCAAGGACGTCCAGGACCTCGAGGTCGCCGAGTCCGCGCTCCTGGCCGCCATCATCCGCGCGCCGTCGTCGCTCGCGCCCACCGACGATGCCGAGGCCGCGCGCTGGCGCCGCGACGACGTCCTGCGCCGCATGGCCGAGGACGGCCACCTGACCGCCCGCGAGCGGGACGCCGCCATCGCCACCCCGGTCGAGGTCCACGGCCGTGAGGCCACCCCGGCGGTGCGCGAGCCGCACCTGGTCGACCTGGTGGTGCGCACCCTCCTCGCCGACCCGACCTTCGGCGCGACCGAGCGGGAACGTGCCGACCGGCTCTACGGCGGCGGGTTGACCATCCACACCACCGTCGACCTCGAGCTGCAGGCCCTCGCCCGCGACACCCTGGCCGCCCACCTGCCCGACGAGGACGGACCCGAGGCCGCCGTCACCCTCGTCGAGCCGTCGACCGGACACGTCCTGGCGGTGACCGGCAACCGGACCTACGAGCAGCTGCAGTACGACCTGGCGACCCAGGGCCGACGCCAGCCGGGCTCGACCTTCAAGACCTTCGTGCTCGCCGCGGCGATCGCCGCCGGCTACCACCCCGACGACCTGCTCGACGGCACGCCGGGGGTGATCGCGACCGAGGAGGGTGGCTGGGAGGTGCGCAACTACGAGCGCACCGATCCCGGTCAGGTCTCGCTGGCGGGGGCGACACGGCTGAGCGTCAACGCGGCGTACGCGCGGCTCGGCGTGGACGTCGGGGTCGGTCGGGTGGCAACCCTCGCCCGGGCCATGGGGGTCAGCTCACCGGTGCGTGGCGACGAACCGCAGATCACCCTCGGCGGCGGCGACCTCGGCGTCACGACGTGGGACCTCGCCGCCGGGTACGCGACCCTCGCCAACGGTGGCGTGCACGTGCCCACCACCGTCATCGAGCGCATCGAGGCCGACGGCGAGGTCGTGTGGACCCCGGACCGCCGCGGGAAGCAGGCGCTGGCCGCCGACGTGGCGTACGTGACCACCAACGTGCTCGAGGGTGTCGTCGAAGCGGGTACGGGCCTCGCGGCACGCGTCGACGGGTGGCCCGTCGCCGGCAAGACCGGGACCACCTCCGACCACGCCGACGCCTGGTTCGCCGGGACGACACCGGTGCTGTCCGCGGCGGTGTGGGTCGGCCACGTGGAGGGGCGCGTACCCCTCGAGGACGTGCGTGGCGTGGCCCGGGTCACCGGCGGCTCGATCCCCGCGGAGATCTTCGCCGACCTCGTCGGGGCCGCACTCGCCGACCGTGAGCCGACGCTGTTCGACCTCGGTGACGAGCACTGGGTCGAGGTCGAGGTGGACCCCCGCAGCGGCCTGCGAGCCGCCGCGTGGTGCCCGGGCGAACACGTCCGGATGCCCCGCATCCTGGTCCCCAGCGAGACCTGCCCCGAACCGCTCCCCGAGCCCGTCGTCCCGCCGGCGACCGAGGTGCCGCTGGACCGTCCACCCGACCTCGACCTCGACCTCGACGTCGACGTCGACGCCGACGCCGGCGCGCCGGTCACGGACACCGACCCGACACCGGACGAGGGTGGCACGCCACCGCCACCGTCCACCTCCGGTGACGGGACCGAACCCTCCGCCACCGAGCCACCCGGCGCCGGTCCGGGGCTCGGCACGCCACCGGCCGGCTCGCCGCCCGACGACGACGCCGGGGCGGCCGCGCCGAACCGTTAGCCTCGCGCGCCGACCGACGCCGGAGCCCGGGTGCGCGCCCTCCTCGTCTTCAACCCGAACGCCACCACCACCGACGACCACGTCCGTGACGTGATCGCGTCGGCGCTGGCGTCGACGGTCGACCTCGAGGTGGTGGCGACCAAGCAGCGCGGCCACGCCACGCACCTGGTGGCCGGCGCGGTCCACGAGGGGTTCGACGCGGTCTTCGCCCTCGGCGGGGACGGCACCGCCAACGAGGTCCTGCAGGCGCTGGCGGGCACCGACGTGCTGCTCGGGATCATCCCCGGCGGCGGCGCCAACGTGCTCGCCCGGGCGCTCGGCCTGCCGAACGACGCGGTGGAGGCGACGGCGGTGCTGCTGGAACGGCTGCGGTCGGGGTCCTCGCGGCGCATCAGCCTCGGGCGCGCCGGTGAGCGCTACTTCGGGTTCAACGCCGGCTTCGGGTTCGACGCCGCCGTCGTGCGCCACGTCGAGCAGCACCCCGCACGCAAACGTCGCTTCAAGCAGGCCGCGTTCGTGTGGTCCACGACCCAGGAGTGGCTCGTCGGTGCCCGCAGGGACGACACCTCCGTGACCGTCCGCACCCCCGACGGTGCGAGTTCGGGACCGTTCGCGGTGACCCTCCTGGCCAACACCGACCCCTACACCTACCTGGGCCCGCGGGCGATGCACGTCCACCCGCAGGCGAGCTTCGATCGCGGGCTCGACCTGCTGGCCATCGAACCGGTCGGCACGCCCAAGCTCCTGCGGATCCTGGCGGCCGCGTTCTCCGACGGCGGGCACGTCGACCTCGACGGGGTGCGCTACTGGCACGACCTCGACGGGTTCACCCTGTCGTCGACCGAGCCGCAGCCGTTGATGGTGGACGGTGACTACGCGGGCGAGCACCTCGAGGTGAGCTTCACCGCGGTCCGCGACGCGCTCCGGGTCATCGCCTGACCGAGCCGGCCGTGGGACCGGACCAACCGGGGTGGGCGGACCGGGCCTCTGGTCCAGATCTGCCCGTCCGGCCACCGGCCGCTCGCGCGCGAAGCGCGCGGCTTCGCGCCGACCGCGCCGAAGTGCGAGCTTCTGCAAGCGGAACCTCTTGACAGCGAGTGACCACGGGTTACGGTCCCGTACGTCGCCTTCGTGAAAGACTTCACGAGCGCGGTCGGAGCCTGGCGGTCCGACCCGACGCGGCACGACCCGCACAGCCCGCACCCGCCGCGCCCCCGCGGCACCGACACCTGACCCCCGCACGTGTCGGCACCGGCAGGGAGGCCCGCCCCGGCCCCCGGACCACGAGGCGCGCACGCGCCGAGGGAGACGACCATGGATTGGCGCAGCCGCGCAGCCTGCACCGACGAGGACCCCGAGCTGTTCTTCCCCATCGGGACCACCGGCCCGGCCATCGACCAGGCCGACGCCGCCAAGCGGGTGTGCGCCCGCTGCGACGTCCGCGAGGAGTGCCTCGAGTTCGCCCTCGCGGCCAACCAGGACGCGGGTGTCTGGGGCGGTCTGACCGAGGACGAGCGCCGCACCCTCAAGCGTGCGCGTCAGCGTCGTCGCCGCATGGCCAGCTGAGCTCCGCCACGTGCCCACCCGCACGTACCTGACCACGCCACCCGGCCGGGCGCCCTCCGAGGCGACCGGCCGGTCGGCGTCCGAGGACCGTGAACGGTACGTGCCCGGGCTCACCGCACCGGTCGAGCCGACGCCGCCGTCGCGTTGGCGCGGTCCCCTGCTCGTGCTGCTCACCGCCGCGGTGGTCATCGCCGTGGTGGTCACCGTGCTGCGGGTGTCGGCCGCCACGCAGGCACAGGACCCGGCGATCGATCCCGGGGTGATCCCCACGGACGAGGGCCCCTCGCTGCGCGACGGCCTCGGCGACGACGGCCCTGTCGGGGACGGCTGAACGGTCAGCGCGGCAGGGGGAGCAACGCCTCACAGGTGGTCCCGCCGTCCGGTCCGGTGCGCGCGACCTCGAGCGTCCCGCCGAGCTCGGACTCCACGAGGGTCGTCGCGATCTGCAGGCCGAGGTTGGCGTCGGACTCCACCGTCCAGCCGTCCGGCACGCCGACACCGTCGTCCACCACCGACAGGTGCAGCGACGCGGGGCGGCGCTCGAGGTCGATGATGATCCGGCCCCCGCGGTCCGGGAACGCGTGCTCGACCGAGTTCTGCACGAGCTCCGACAGCACCAGCGCGAGGGGTGTGGCGACCTCCGCGGGCAGTTCACCGGCGTCGCCGGCGAGCTCCATCGTCACCGGACGTTCCGGGTCGGTCAGACCGGTGCCGAGCATGTCGAGCAGCCGCCCGGCCACCTTGTCGAAGCTCACACGCTGACGCGAGTCCTGCGACAGCGTCTCGTGCACGAGCGCGATCGACGAGATCCGCCGGACCGACTCGCCGAGCGCCTGCCGAGCCTCGTCCGAGGACAGCCGCCGCGACTGCAGCCGGAGCAGCGAGGCGACGGTCTGCAGGTTGTTCTTCACCCGGTGGTGGATCTCCCGGATGGTCGCGTCCTTGTAGAGCAGCAGCCGTTCGTGCCGGCGCAGCTCGGTGACCTCGCGGATCAGCATCAGGGCGCCGAGCACGTGGTGCTCGCGGGTCAACGGCAGCATCCGGCGCAGCACGACCGCGCCCCGCGCCTCGACCTCGGAGTCGAGCGGTTCCCCGTCGGCGAGGGCCTCGAGGACGGCCACGTCGTCGAGGTCGAACGCCTCGAGGTTGCGGCCCACGATGTTGTCGACGACCCCGAGCCGGCGGTAGGCGGAGATGGCGTTCGGGGAGGCGTACACGACCGTGCCGGACGGGTCGACGCGCATCAACCCGTCACCGACCCGCGGCGACAGCTCCCGCTCGGGCTCCTCGCCGGGGAACGGGAAGGCCCCCTGGGCCAACATGGTCGACAGCTCGTTGGCGGCCTGGAGGTAGGTCAGCTCGAGCTGGGAGGGCGCACGGACCATCGACAGGTTCGCCTCGCGGGTCACGACCGCGATGACCTTGCCCTCGTAGGGGACCGGGATGGCCTCCTCGCGCACCGGCACGCCGGTCGACCAGTCGGGCTCCCCGTCCCGGACGATGTGGCCCTCACCGAACGCGCGGGAGACGGCCTGCCGGCGGTCGGGCGCGAACGTCGTGCCCACCAGGTCCTCGTTGTAGATGGTCTGGGCCGTGTACGGCCGCATGTGCGCGACGACGGTCAGCTCACCGTTGCCGGGCGCCCGGCAGAACAGCAGCAGGTCCGCGAACGACAGGTCGGCCAGGATCTGCCAGTCGGAGACGATGGCCTGGAGCACGTCGACGGCGCTGCCACGCAGCCCGCCGTGCTCCTCGACCAGCTCCTGCAGCGACGACACCCGGCTCAGCCCTTGGGGAGGAAACGCTGGAGCTGGTCGAGCGGCACCGCCTCACGGATGTGCGCGAAGGCGCGCTGCTCGATGTCGCGCGCCTCCGACAGCGACAGACCGAGCTCGCGAGCGGTGTCGGCGAGGTCGTGCGGGTG
>CAYSTY010000110.1:0-7617 GCA_964433685.1 uncultured Actinomycetota bacterium
TGCTGCTCGAGATCCTGTCCGACTTCCAGGTCACCATCCCCGAGCTCGGCACCGTGACCGGCACCAAGCACCCGTTCGTGGTGCTGACCTCCAACAACAGCCGGGAGCTGTCCGAGGCGCTCAAGCGCCGCTGCCTCTACCTCTACCTCGACTACCCGACCCTGGAACGTGAGCGCGACATCGTCCTCTCGCGCGTCCCCGAGGCGCCCGAGGCGCTCGCCGACCAGCTGGTGCGCATCGTGCGGTCGCTGCGCCAGCTCGAGCTGAAGAAGCCGCCGTCGATCTCCGAGACCCTCGACTGGGCTCGCACCCTGCTCGAACTCGGCTTCGAGACCATCGACGAGGACGTCGCACGCGGCACGATGAACGTGCTGCTCAAGTACCAGCAGGACGTGCAGAAGGCCAACCAGCACCTGCGCATCTCGCCCCGTCCCGAGATGAACTGACGATGTCCGAGGGACCGGAGGCGGGCCCCACCGCCGAGGTGGAGGACCCGCTCGCAGCGGATCGCCGCACCCTGACCATCGGCGCCATCTCGGTGGTCGTGCTGGTGCTGATCGGTGTCGTCAGCGCGCAGCTGTTCGCCCGCGGCGGCTGCGTCGCCCTGCCCGAACCGCAGCCGTGGACCGGCCCGCCGAGCGACGCCACCGCGGTCGCGGCCGAGGACCAGATCGCGGCGACCCTGACCGGGATCGACGGCGGTCGCGCGGTCGACATCGTCGAGCAGGTCGCCGGCGTCCGCGTCGCGGCCGCCCTGCCCGTCGGTGAGGCCGTCGAGCTCGCCCCGCTCGACGACGGGTTGGTCGTCACCGGCGGCACCGTGACCAGCCTGGACGCCGACCTCACGCCCGTCGCGACGTTCGACACCGACGGCACCGTCGTCGGTGGCGGCAGCGCCGTCCACCACCTCACCATCCCCAACCAGCTGACCGGCCAGACCGATGCGCTGGTGCCGCTCGTCGGGACCGACCTCGCCGTCGGCACCTGCGTCGACACCGCCGTGGTCGGCTCCCCGTTCGCGTTCGTGCTCGACGCGGCGGACGGCGACCTGCTGCTGTTCCGTGCCGAGGAGGACGGTGACGCCGCCGAGCTGCAGCTGCGCGCGCCGGACGTGGGCGCACGGTGGGAAGCACGCCTCCCGCTCCCCGAAGGTCCCCCCGGGACGCTGGCCGAACGCCTGTCCGCGCGCCTCGGCCCGGACAGCGTCGTGTCGGCGCGCCGCGTCGGCCCGCAGGAGGGCGACACGCAGGAGGGCGGCACGCACGCCGCGGTCGTGGCCGTCGAACGCGGCGACGGTGCCATCCGCTTCGAGGTGCACGGCGACGACCTCGCAGCCGCCACCGGCCTCGACCCCGCCGGACCGATCCGGTGGGAGGTCGGCGCCGTCGGAGCCACCAGCGTCGTCGTACACGGCCGACCCGACCCCGCCGACGCGCCCGAAGCGATCGATGGTGAGGCGCCCACCGACGGCGTCCTGGCGCTGCTCGACCTCGCCGACGGTGACGTCCTGTCCACGGTGACGGGGGTCGGCGCCGTCGCCGACGCCGAGGCGACCACCGACGGGACCGGCGGGGACCGGTTCGTGGTCGCGACCACGACCGCGTCCAGCACCTCGCAGCGGATCAGCTTCGTGGACGCGACCGGCGACTGGATCTCGCTCGGCTCGCCCGTCGGGGACGCCCGGTTCGCCTGGATCGGGGACGAGGCGCTCATCGCTGCGCGGGACTCGCTGTCGCGGGTCCGCACCGACGGCACCCCACCGACCATCTCGGTGCTCCCGGGCGGCCGTTTCGTGGACGTCGTCATCACCGCCGACGGACGCCTGGCGACCCTCGTCGCCGCCCGCGACGGCGGCGACGCGGTCCTCCTCGTGACCGAACCGGGGGCGGCCCCCCTGGCTCCCGCCGGGGATGCGGACCGCTGAACCTCGCTACCGTCGGGACCGACAGGAGCGCGCCGTGTCCGACCAGCTGAGCCAGGTCCTCGCCGAAGGGCCGCCGCCGCTGCACGGTTTCCTCCAGCGCGTCCTCGACTTCGTCGCCGCGCTGCGGCGCGCCGGGGTCAGCGCCACCCAGTCCGAAGCCATCGACGCCGTCCGCACCATCGAGCACCTCGACCTGCTCGACCGCCCGCAGCTGCGCGAGGCGCTCGCCGCGACCTGCATCAGCACCCAGACCCACCGCCGGGCGTTCGACGACCTGTTCGAGCTGTACTTCCCCGCCCGTCACGCCGACCTCGACGACACCCCGGACGTCACCGACGGGCCGGAAGGCGAGGGGCAGGGCGACCCCGACGAGTACCTGCGCGACCTGATCGACCGGTTCATGGCCGGCGGGGACGAGTCCATCCGCCAGTACGCCCGCGAAGCCGTCGACCGTTTCGGCCGCGTGGAGGGCCGCGACGGGGGGGTGTCCTACTTCCAGTACAAGGTGTTCCGCGCCGTCGACCTCGCCCAGATCCTGCGCGACCTGCTCGCCCGCAAGGTCGAGGAGGGCGCGGAACCGAGCGCCTTCGAGGAACGGCTCTGGCGCGACGAGTTCGAGGCGCGCCTGCGGACCTTCCAGCAGGAGGTCGAGGCCGAGATCCGGCGCCGCGCCGCCGCCCAACGCGGCGTCGACCAGGTCGCCGACCGCATGACCCGTCCCCCCGTGGAGGAGCTCGACTTCTTCCACCTCTCCGCCGAGGACCAGGCTCAGCTGCGCACCCAGGTCCGGCCGCTCGCCCGCAAGCTCGCCACGCGGGTCGCCGTCAAGCGCCGTCACGGCAAGGACGGCCGCCTCGACGTGCGCAGGACCGTGCGGCGCTCGCTGTCCACCGGTGGGGTCCCGTTCGACCCGACCTTCAAGCCGCGCCGGCCGCACAAGCCCGAGCTGTTCGTCATCTGCGACGTGTCCGGGTCGGTCGCCTCGTTCGCCCGCTTCACCCTGATGCTGGTCCACACCCTCCAGGAACAGTTCAGCAAGGTGCGCTCGTTCGCGTTCATCGACACCCTCGACGAGGTCACCGCCCTGTTCGACCAGGGCGACGCGACCGAGGCGATCAAACGGATGATGGTGGAGGCCGAGCTGGTCTGGCTCGACGGCCACTCCGACTACGGCCACAGCCTCGAGAAGTTCTCCGCCGACCACGCCCGCGACGTCACCCCGCGCTCCACCGTCATCATCCTCGGTGACGCCCGCAACAACTACCGCCAGGCCAACGCGTGGGTCCTGCAGGACCTGGCCAAGCGTGCCCGCCACCTCTACTGGCTCAACCCCGAACCGATCCAGTTCTGGGACACCGGCGACTCCATCGCCGCCAGCTACGCGCGGTACTGCACCGACATGGTGGAGGTGCGCAACCTCAAGCAGCTGGCGAGGTTCGTCGAGCGCATCGCCTAGCGAGCGTGCCCGGCGGCCGGGGCGCCGGAGGTACGACTCGGGGGGACCTTGCTGCTCGGACCCAGAGGGTCCTGCGCTGCGCTTGAGCCCCCCGAGGTCGCACCTCCTCTGCCCCGGCCGCCTCGGTGCTGGCCCCGTGTCACGGTTGCTGGCAGGGGGCCCAGGACCTGGCGATGCGCGGGGGGCGGGGTGGTGGGGTGAGGGTGTGGCAGGCTGCTCGTCTGTCGGTCGGGAGTGTGGTGGTGGACGCGGACGAGCGGCAACGGGTGGAGCGGGCCGTGCGCCGCGGCGAGGTGGTCGAGGGGCGCGAGCGGGCGACGTACGCGGTGGACTACGCGCAGCAGTTCCTGTCGTCGCCCCGGGGCAGGCCGTGGCTCCCGCTGCTGCTGCTGGTGGTCGCGGGGTACGCGACCGTCCTGCTGGTCGTCTCGCTGTTCTCGGACGGGGCGACGCTCACCTCGCAGCTGCTGCTGGCCGGCGGGGCGGTGGTGGCGGGTCTCGCGGCCGCGTTCGGGTTCCGCCGGCGCCAGCTCGTGCTCGCCGCGGTCGACGGCAACCTGGCACAGCGGGACGGCACCACGCCGTGAGCCGACGCACCCGTGTGGCAGGCTGCGTCGTCGATCGGGAGGCCCGGTGTGGACGGCGGCACGCCGGGGGTGGCGGGTCCGGTGGTGCGGTCAGCGCCTGAGCGGTGGGGCGTTACGGTGGGCCGTCCCTGGGACCGGAGGTAGCGGTGGCGACGACGACGGTGACGACGGGGGGCCGGCGCGTCCCGGGACCGAGCGTCACGGACTCGGTGCGGGCGTTGCCCGAGCTCCAGCGGGACGTGCTGGGCTGGATCTCCCGACAGCGAGCGATCCACGGGGACGTGTTCGCCTCGCGGTTCCCGCGCTGGGTCCCGGGGGCCCCGGCGATGGTCGTCTACGCGTGCCAGGCGGACGCGGCACACGAGATCCTCACCGATCCGCAGCGGTTCGTGAAGCGCTCGCCGGTGTACTCCGAGATGGCGGCCGCGCTCGGCGACGGGCTGCTGACCACCGAGGGGGAGGTGTGGCGTGGCCAGCGCCGCACCCTGCAACCGCTGTTCACCCGCAAGCGCATCGACGACTACACCGACGCGTTCCTCACGGCGACCGAGCTCGTCAGCGACGGGTGGGCCGGCCGCACCGAGGTCGAGCTCGTCGACGAGATGGAGAAGGTCACCCTCGGGTCGGTCAGCCGGGCGCTGTTCGGCACCGACGTCACCGACGAGGTGGCCCCCATCGTCGCGGCGACCGACGAGCTGTCCCAGGTCACCGTGCGCCGCGGCATGTCGCCGATCGCACCGCCGCGGTGGCTGCCGACCCCGCAGAACCGCCGCATCCAACGACTCGAGGGGGACCTGCGCCGACGCGTCGAACGCATCGTGGCGCGGGCCGCCGCCGGATCCGACGAGCGCGACGACCTCGTCGCCCGGCTGCTCGAGGCGACCGACCCGCAGACCGGTGAGCACCTCGACCACCGCGAGATCCTGGAGCAGGCGCTGATCTTCCTGCTCGCCGGCTACGACACGACCAGCACCGCGCTCGCGTTCACCCTCCACGAACTCGGTGCACGACCGGACCTGCGACGCGCCGTCCGCGAGGAGATCGCCGAGGTCGTGGGGGATCGTCGCCCGACCGCGGAGGACGCGGCCGCGCTCGACCTCACCCGGCGGTGCCTGCTCGAAGGCATGCGGTTGCACCCGCCGGCGTACATCACCAGCCGTGCCGCGACGGTGGACACGACCGTCGCCGGGTTCGACGTCCCCGCCGGCACCGTCGTCACGCCCGTCTTCGCCGAGCTGCACCGCAACGAGGCCTACTGGCCCGACCCCCACCGCTTCGACCCGGACCGGTTCCTGCCGGACGTCGTCGCCGAACGCGACCGGTACGCGTACCTGCCGTTCGGCGGCGGGCCGCGTTCGTGCATCGGTGAGCACTTCGCGCTGCTCGAGGCGACGCTGGCCCTGGCGGTGCTGCTGCGCCGCTGGGAGGTCGCCACCGCCGGCGGCGCCGTGCCCATGCGGTTCGCGATCACCCAGCGCGCCGACGCCCCGGTCCGCGCCACCGTGACCCCGACCGCGGAGGTCCTCGCGTGACCAGCGACGCCGAGCCGCACGGCGCGGACCCGACCTACTACCGCACCTACCTCGGCCTGGACGAGGTGCTCGGCGCCATCCGTCCCGTCAGCCGGATGGCCGACGGGAAGCCCGCGCACGACGAGCACCTGTTCATCGTCACCCACCAGGCGTTCGAGCTGTGGTTCGCCCAGCTGCTGCACGACCTCGGCGCGGTCCTCGACGACCTCGACCGCGACCCCGTCCCGGACACCGCCATGGGCCAGGTCGTCCACCGCCTCGAGCGGATGGTCACGATCGTCCCCGTCCTGCTCCAGCAGTTCGCGGTCCTCGAGACGATGACGCCGCTCGACTTCCTCGACTTCCGTGACGACCTCGTGCCCGCATCGGGGTTCCAGTCGGCCCAGTTCCGGTTGCTCGAGAACCGCCTCGGCCTGGACGCCGCGAAGCGCCTGAGGATCCAGGGTGCGGTGTACACCTCGAGGTTGGACGCGACGGACGCCGCCACGGTCGCCGACAGCGAGGAGGGTCGTTCGCTGCGCGTGGTGGTCGACGACTGGCTGGCCCGCACCCCGTTCGTGCGGCTCGACGGCTACGACCTGTGGGGCGCGTACACCACGGCGGTCCGCACGATGCTGGATCGCGACCGCCAGCTCATCGCCGGCAACCCGTCGGTCGACGAGGTGGTACGCGACCAGCAGCTGGCCAGCTTCGAACAGACGGCGACCTCGTTCGCCACCCTCCTCGATCGCGACCGGTGGGAGGAGCTGCGAGCGCAGGGCAAGCGCGCCTTCTCCTACGACGCCATCCGTGCTGCCCTGCTCATCCAGCTCTACCGCGACCAGCCGGCGCTGCACCTGCCGTTCCGGCTCCTGACCGCGTTGATCGACCTCGACACGGGCATGACCGCCTTCCGGCAGGCGCACGCCCGGATGGTGCGTCGCGCCATCGGTGCCCGCGTCGGCACCGGCGGCACCTCGGGCCACGCCTACCTCGAGGCGACGACGGCCAAGCACACCGTGTTCGGCGACCTCGCCGACCTCGCGACCTTCCACCTGCCCCGCCGCGAGCTACCCGACCTGCCCGATCACGTCCGCCAGCAGATGGGCTTCCGCTACGACGGCGCCTGATCGTCCGCCGCGCCACCGGGGGGACCTGACCGCGGCGGGGGAGGAGGCGCGAGCCCCGCGACCTCGTAGTCGACCGCGATGCGCAGCTCCCGGAGGGGGCGCACCACCCCGACGGAGCGCTGGTAGATCGGGTGCGCCTTGTAGGCGGCCAACGCCGCCTCGTCGTCGAGCACCGCGTGGACCACGAGGTCCGGTTCGTCGTCGGTGCGTTCGTCGCTGCGGGTGTTGACCCCGACCTCGAACCCGCGCACCCCCGGGATCGCGGCCAACGTCGCGAAGGTGTCACGCATCGTGGCGAGGTCGGCCGGATCCTTCGCCGTGAAGAACACCAGGTGCCGGATCACGTCGAACCCTCCACGGTGGTGGAGCGGGACGCTAACGGTTGGCGCGTGCTCGCGTAGCCTCGCGCCGATGACGCGCCGTGTCGGTCTGCTCGGGGGCACCTTCGACCCGCCCCACCTCGGTCACCTCGTGGTGGCCGAGTGCGCCCGCGTGGAGCTGCACCTCGACGAGGTCCGCCTGCTCGTGGCCGGTGAACCGTGGATGAAGGCGGCAGCTCCGACGCGGGCCGCCGACCGGGTGCGGCTCACGGAGGCCGCCGTCGCCGGCGACCCGCACCTGCGCGTCGACACACGCGAGGTCGATCGGGGCGGGCCGACCTACACCGCCGACACGCTGGCCGACCTGCACGCCGACGAACCGGACGCGGAGCTGTTCTTCATCCTCGGTGAGGACGCGGCCGCCGGCCTGCCGCGGTGGGAACGCGTCGGCGAGGCGTTCGCGCTCGCGACCTTCGTGGTGGTGACGCGGCCGGGGCACCCGGCGCCTCCCGCCGAGGCCCTGCCCGACGAGGTCGTCCACCTCGAGGTCCCACAGCTGGAGGTGTCCTCCACCGAGCTGCGGGCTCGCTTCGCGGACGGCAAGGGCACCCGCTACCTCGTCCCCGACGCGGTGGACGCCGCCGTCCGCGAGCTCGGCCTGTACGGCACCGCCCGCGCCGACACCTGAG
>CAYSTY010000111.1:0-7396 GCA_964433685.1 uncultured Actinomycetota bacterium
CGCGCGGAGGAGCGTTGCCGTGGCGATGGTCGAGGTCGAGGACCTCCGCAAGGTCTACGACGGACGGGCCGTGGTGGACGGGGTGTCGTTCTCGGTCGCCGAGGGTGAGATCTTCGGCATCCTCGGCCCGAACGGCGCCGGCAAGACCACCGCCGTCGAGTGCATCTCCGGACTCCGTCGCCCCGACGGTGGTCGGATCCGCGTGCTCGGTCACGACCCGCAGCAGGACGGCCAGCAGGTCCGCCGCGTCCTCGGCGCCCAGCTGCAGGAGAGCCAGCTCCAGGCCAAGCTCCGGGTCGGAGAGGCCATCGCGCTCTACCGCACCTTCTACGACGACCCCGCCGACGGGGACGAACTGCTCGAACTGCTCGGGCTGACCGCCCACCGGCGGCAGGCGTACGGGTCGCTCTCGGGTGGGCAGAAACAACGTCTCTCCATCGCCCTCGCGCTCATCGGTCGACCGCGCGTCGCCGTCCTCGACGAGCTGACCACCGGCCTCGACCCGCAGGCGCGCCGCGACACCTGGGCGCTGATCGAGGCCATCCGCGACACCGGCGTCACCATCCTGCTCGTCACCCACTTCATGGAGGAGGCCGAGCGACTGTGTGACCGGCTGGCGATCATCGACCGCGGTCAGGTCGTCGCGCTCGACAGCCCGGCGGGACTCATCGCCCGGGTCGCCGACCAGCAGCAGCTCAGGTTCGTGCCCTCGGCCCCGGTCGACCAGCGACGGTTGCGCGAGCTCGACGAGGTGACGGCCGTCACCACCGACGGGGACCACCTGGTCGTCACCGGCACCGGCAACGTGGTGCAGACCGTCATCGCCCTCCTCGCGGGCGAACGCATCGTCCCCGAGGGACTGCGCGTCGACCAACCGTCGCTCGACGACGTCTTCGTCAGCCTCACCGGCCGTCCGCTCGCCCAGCCCACCGAGACCACCGATGCCGGAGGACCGCCCCGATGACGTCCATGCGTGCGCTCACCTGGGTCGAGCTCAAGCTGCAGTTCCGGGACTGGGGCCTGGTCACCTTCGGGTTGCTGTTCCCGGCGGCGCTGCTGGTCCTGCTCGGCTTCGTCTTCCCCGGCTTCCGTGACCCCGCCGACGACCTCGGTGGCGCCCGACCCGTCGACCTCTACGCGCCGATCGTCCTGATCCTCGTCCTGGTGATGGTCGGCATCAGCACCGTCTCGTCGGTCCTGGCCACCTACCGTCACGACGGGATCCTGCGGCGTCTGCGCACCACCCCCGTCGGTCCGACGAAGCTGCTGGCCGCCCACCTGACGGCACAGCTGGTCGTCTCGGCGCTCGGGTCGGCGTTGGCGGTCGCCGCCGCGCTGGTCGTGCTCGACGTGCCGACGCCGACGAGCTGGGCCGGCACCGTGGCCGCACTGCTACTGGCCGCGACGAGCCTGTTCGTCATCGGCCTGCTCGTCGGCGCGCTGGCACCCTCGACCTCCGCGTCCCAAGCCATCTCGACGTTCGTGTGGATCCCGCTGATGCTGCTGGCCGGGTTGTGGTTCCCGCGCGAGCTGATGCCGGACGCGCTGCGACGTGTCAGCGACATGTCACCGGCCGGCGCCGGCGTCGATGCGCTCCAGCAGGCGTGGTTCGACGGACGGTTCGCGACCTCGAGCCTCGCGGTCCTGCTCGTCTCCACGCTGGTGATCGGCACCGTCGCGGTCGTAGCCTTCCGGTGGGACTGAGCGCCGACACGAGCGCCACCAGGAGCAGGTCGATGACGGACCGGACGGTCGGCGCGGTGCCGGCGACGCGCTGGGAGGACGCGTGGGCGACGTTCGACCGCTGGAACGCCGCCGGGCTGCTGGCGGTCAGCGCCGTCGTCGCCGCCCTCGCGCCCGAGGGCTCGGCGTCGCGTGGCGGCACGCTCGTGCTCGTCGCGGTGGCGGCAACGTGGATCGCGTTCGGTCAGGGCAGCTGGGGCGCGACGCAGCGGGCCCGTCCCCTGCCGGGCCTGGTCTACGTCGCGGGTCTGATCGTGCTCGCGGGACTGCTGATGGCACGCGATCGGCAGTTCTTCATCTTCGCGGTGGCGGGGTTCCTCGCCACGGCACCGCTGCGACCCCTGCCTTTGGTCTTCGTCGGCACCGGCTCGACCAGCTTCCTGATCCTGTACTTCACCTGGGGCGGCGTCCCCACGGCCACCGACGAAGCCATCGCGTTCGGCGCCGTCCTGGCCATCCAGACCGTCGTCATCGGTTTCGGCGTGACGAGCGGTGAGAAGCTCACCCAGCTCAACGAGGAGCGACGTCGCAACGTCGCCGACCTGCGCCGCACCCTCGCCGAGAACGAGGCGCTCCACGCGCAGCTGCTCCAACGGGCCCGGGAGGCCGGCATCGCCGAGGAGCGGCAGCGGCTCGCGCGGGAGATCCACGACACCCTCGCCCAGGGTCTGACCGGCGTCATCACCCAGCTCGAGGCCGCCGAACAGAGCGACGACGACACGACCATCCGCCGCCACCACCTCGACAACGCCGCCGCCCTCGCCCGGGACAGCCTCACCGAGGCCCGGCGGTCGGTCCAGGCGCTCAGCCCCACGGCTCTCGAGCACGGTCGACTCGCCGATGCGATCGGGAAGCTCGTCGACGACTGGTCGCAGCTGCACGGCATCCGGGCCGCTGCCGTCCAGCCGGACGACCCACCTGCCCTACCGACCGGGGTGGAGGTCGCGCTCCTGCGGGTGACGCAGGAGGCGCTGGCCAACGTCGCCAAGCACGCCGACGCGTCGCGCGTGGCGGTGACCGTCTCGGTCCTCGACGACCGTGTCGTGCTCGACGTCCGCGACGACGGCCGCGGGTTCGAACCGTCGTCGGTGGCCACCGACGGGTCGTTCGGCCTCACCGGGATGCGACAACGGGTCGCCGCGCTGGGCGGCAGCTTGGACGTCGAGTCGTCCCCCGGCGACGGCACCGCGATCTGCGCCTCCGTCCCGATCAGCGTGGTGGAGACCGCCGATGTCTGACGCTGCTGCCACCGGCCGGGACGTCGCCCCGATCCGCATCCTGTTGGCCGATGACCACCCCGTCGTGCGGGACGGTCTGCGCGGCATGTTCTCGGGCGAGGCCGGCTTCGAGATCGTCGGCGACGCCGCCGACGGACGTGAAGCCGTGGCGCGCGCGGCGGCGCTCGACCCGGACGTGATCCTCATGGACCTGCGCATGCCGGAGGTCGGCGGCGTGGCAGCCATCCGCGAGCTCACCGCTCGCGGGACCCGCGCACGGGTGCTGGTGCTGACCACCTACGACACCGACCGCGACGTGCTCGCGGCGCTCGACGCGGGGGCGACCGGCTACCTGCTCAAGGACGCGCCACGCGAGGAGCTGTTCCGCGCCGTGCGTGCCACCGCCCGGGGCGAGACCGTGCTCACCCCGTCGGTCGCGACCCAGCTGGTCGGTCAGGTGCGGGCACCCCGGCAGGGCCTGACCCCGCGGGAGCTCGAGATCCTCCGCCTGGTGGCGGACGGCGCGTCCAACGCGCAGACGGCACGTCGGCTGTTCATCAGCGAGGCGACGGTCAAGACCCACCTGCTCCACACCTACGAGAAGCTCGGCGTCAACGACCGCGCCGCCGCCGTCGCGGCCGCCTACGACCGCGGACTGTTGACCCCCGAGGACCGCCGCCGCTGATGGTGCGACACGGTCACGTCCCGGCGCCGCGTGCGTCCGCGAGCCGGCGGAGCCGGTCGGCGGTGGCCCGGTCGTACGGGAAGAAGGTCTCCAACGTCACCTCGGCCACCGTCACGTCGGCAGGGGTCCCGAACGTCGCCACGGTCGAGAACAGCGCGAGCTCGCCCTCCGGGTGGCGCAGCCGAACGGGCACCACGACCGTCTCGGCCACGGGCAGCACCGCGAGGTGGGGGTCGACCGTGCCGTACCCCACCACCTCGTCGAGCAGGGCGGACAGCGTGGGGTCGGCCGTCGCCTCGACGTCGCGGCGCAGCCGGTCGAGCAGGTGGTGCCCGAACGTGGCGACGTCGACCAGACGCGGCACCAGGCCGTCGGGATGCAGCGCCAGCCGGTAGACGTTGGCGGGCGGCTCGAGGAGGGCCGGGTCCGCGATCACGTCGACGAGGATGCCCGCGGCGGCGTTCATGTCGAGCAGGTTCCAGCAGCGGTCGACCGCCAACGCGGGGTACGGGTCGTGACCGTCGAGCACGGTGCGCACCGCGCCACGTACCGCGTCCAGCTCCGGTGCGTCGAAGGACCGTTGCGCGTACGCCGGTGCGAAGCCGGCGGCCGTGAGCAGGACGTTGCGTTCCCGCAACGGGAGGTCGAGGTGCGCGGCCAACTGCAGGACCATGTCGCGGCTCGGTCGCGACCGGCCGGTCTCGAGGAACGACAGGTGCCGGCCCGACACGCCGCTGCGCAGCGACAGCTCGAGCTGGCTCAGCCGGCGGCGTTCGCGCCACGCGCGCAGCGCCGGACCGAACCCGTCCCCGGGTCCACCGACGGTCGCGGAGGTGGCGCTCACGACGGCGACCGTAACCGCGAGGCAGCGCGTCCGCCCTTACCTCGGAGGTCATCGCGGAGCTTCCCCCGTGCGGGGAACGTGGCGGTGTCGTCGCCACCGCGGTGACGACGTGACCGACCGTCAGGAGCTGACGTGACCCCCGAACGCCTCCAGCTGTTGTTCCGCATCGACGTCGTCGCCAACGCCGGGTTGGCGCTGGCGGCCGCCGCCCTCCTCGCCGCACCGGACCTGCTCGGCGTCCCACGGCCGGCGCTCGCCGTCGCCGCGGTCGTCCTGCTGGTGAACGCCGTCGCGTTGGCCCGGACCGCCGCGTCGGCGGAACCGGCCGTCGGCGAGGTCGTCCGCTCCGGCGCGATCGACCTCGTCGCCGCAGTCGTGCTGCTGACCGTCGCCCTGCTCGGGTTGCCGGGCCAGGGCGACGCGGCGCGTTGGGTCCTCGCCGGCCTCGGTGACGTCTGCCTCGTCGTGGGTGGCCTCAAGCTGCTCGGGGCGCGCCGGGTGGCGCGGCACGTCGTCCGGGCATGACGTCCACCGCGCCGTCCGCCCGCCCTCCGCGGCCGTCCGGCCCCCGTCCGGACGTCCGCGACCTGGATGTGTCCCCCGACGGACGTACCCCTCGCACCCCTGTCGGACCGACGGAGAACCGGCACGGTGAGGTCGAGGTCGCACACGCGACCGCGCGCCGCGACCGCGACGCGCTCCACCGACCGAAGGGACCCCAGTGCAGCTCGATCGACTCCCCGACCGACTCACCGAGCAGGTCGACCGCGTCCGCGACCGCACGGCCGAAGCCATGGGGTCCGACGGCGGCTCCGTCCTGCGTGAGCTCGGCAAGCTCAGCCGCAAGATCGACGGGACCGAGGACCACCTCAGCAGCCGGCTCGACGACCTCGTCGACGCGGCCCGCGACACCGAGGACCGCATCGACGACCTCGAGGCGAGCGCCGGCACGACCTGGCCCCGTCGGCTGTTCTGGATCGCCGTCGGCATGGGCGCCGGCGCCCTCGCGGCCTACCTCGCCGACCCCGACCGCGGCGACCAGCGTCGCCAGGAGATCGTCGGCCAGGCGCAGCAGCGTGTCCAGACGGTGACCGACGACGTCAGCGAGCGCGCCCGGTCCGTCAAGGACGAGGTCGTCGACCGTGCACAGGACGTCAAGGACACCGCCGTCAGCAGCGCCCAGAGCGTCGCCGACGAGGCCAGGTCCGCCGCCCAGGACGTCAAGGACGAGGCGCAGTCCGCCGTCGTCGACGTCCGTGAGGAGGCGGAGGACGCGGCCGACAACATCAAGGACGAGGTCAGCTCCGACGGGCGGAGCACCTCCGCGACGACGGTGCCGACCAACGCGCCGACGAGCCCGCCCCCGGGCCGCTGACCTGACGACCCGCACCACACGCGACCCGGGGCCCGGCCCCGGGTCGCGGTCTGCGTCCCGGGTCCCCCGTTCGCCGCTCCGGTAGCCGCGGCGCTCGGGGTGCGTCACCTCGCACACCCGCCTGCGCTCTCTCGACATCGAGATAACGTGGAGGGCTGCTGCCGCCTCCCGTGCGTCCGCCTCCCGCCGGACGCGCTCCGAACAGGACCGCTGTGCCACCCCGCTCCGACGCGCCCGCCGCCGAGCGCACGCCGACGCCGTCCCGCGACCGTTCCCTCGGTCGCGTCGAGTTCACGAGCTTCCTCGCGCTGTCGATGGCCCTCGCGGCCCTCGGCATCGACCTGCTCCTGCCGGCCTACGACGCCATCCGGGCCGACCTCGGCCTCGCCGCCGACTCGAACGCCGTCACGGGCCTGATCACGACCTACTTCCTCGGCCTCGCCGCGGGCCAGCTCGTCTACGGCCCGATCGCCGACCGCTACGGCCGCAAGCGCGTGCTGGTCATCGGCTACGCCGTCTACGGCGTCGCCGCGCTGATCACCGCCATCGGGCCGAACCTCGGCGTCCTGCTGGTCAGCCGCTTCGTCTGGGGCCTCGGCGCCGCCGGCCCGCGCGTGGTCACCCTCGCGATGGTGCGCGACCGTTACGAGGGTGAGCAGATGGCCAAGGCCATGTCGTTCATCATGGCCGTGTTCATCCTCGTGCCCGTCATCGCCCCCTCGCTCGGCGCGGCCGCCATCGTCTTCGTGTCCTGGCGCTACCTCGCCGTCGGCTGCGCCATCGCGGTCGTGGCGGCGACGATCTGGGCGCGCCGCGTCCCCGAGACGCTCGCGGTCGAGAACCAGCTCCCGATGACCTTCAACCGCATCCGCGCCGCGGCCACGCAGGTCGTCTCCAACCGCCAGACCGCCTGCTACACGCTCGCGCTCACCGCCCTCTACGGCGTGTTCTCGTCCTACCTCGCCAGCAGCGAACTGATCTACAGCCAGGTCTTCGACGAGGGCGACCGCTTCCCGCTGATCTTCGGTGGGCTCGCGGCCGTCATGGGCGTCGCGATGTTCTTCAACGGCCGTGTCGTCGAACGCATCGGCACCCGGCGCCTCGCGCACGGCGTCCTGATCGCGTACCTGTGCGCGGCGGGTGCCCTGGTGGTCATGGCGCTGGCGACCGGCGGCCGCCCGCCGCTGTGGGTGTTCCTGATCGGGATCGCCGCCATGCTCACCTCGCACGGGTTGCTGATGCCGAACTTCAACACCATCTCGATGCAGCCCATGGGCGCCATCGCGGGGACCGCCTCGGCCGTCATCGGCGCCACCCAGATCGCCGTCGGCGCGCTGCTCGGTGCGCTGCTCGACCGCACCTTCGACGGGACCATCGTGCCGCTGTCGATCGGGTTCCTCGGGTACGGGCTGATCGCCGGCGGGCTGGTGCTGTTCGCCGAACGCGGCCGCCTGTTCCAGCCGCTGATGCCCCCTCCCACCGACGAGGTCCGCACCGAGGCGATGGCCGAACCCGAGATCGCCTGACCCGGC
>CAYSTY010000112.1:0-7344 GCA_964433685.1 uncultured Actinomycetota bacterium
AGGAGCTGACCATCAACGGCGCGGACGAGAAGGTCGAGATCTGGGACCGCGCCGCCTGGGATGCCTACCGCGGGCCGGCCGAGGAGCTGTTCGCCGGGCTCGACACCGCGTTCCCGTTGGCGGGGCCGTCGGCGTGATGACCACCGCCCGCCCCCACGTCCCCGTCCTCCTCGAGCGCATCGTCGGCCTGTTCGCCGACGCACCGGACGGGCCGATCGTCGACGCCACCCTCGGCGCCGCCGGCCACGCGCGTGCCGTCACCGAGGCCCGCCTCGAACGCCACGGCCGGGCGCACCTGATCGGGCTCGACCGCGACCCGCTCGCGCTCGACCTCGCCGGTCAGCACCTCGCCGACCTCACCGACCGCGCCGAGGTGCAGGTCGACCTCGTGCGGACCCGGTTCGACGGGCTCGCCGCTGCGCTCGACCGCCTCGGTGTCGACCGCATCGCCGGCGTCCTGTTCGACCTCGGCATCTCCTCGATGCACGTCGACCGCGCCGAGCGGGGCTTCTCCTACCGGCAGGACGGTCCGCTCGACATGCGGATGGACCCGGACGGACCGACCACCGCGGCCGACCTCGTCAACGACCTGTCCGCCGGCGCGCTGTCCCGGATCATCCGCCGCTACGGCGAGGAACCGATGGCCGACCGCATCGCGCGCGCCATCGTCGCCAGCCGGCCGCACACCTCCACCACGGCCCTGGCCGAGGTCGTGCGTGACGCCATCCCCGCCGCCCGCCGCCGCACCGGCGGTCACCCCGCGACGCGGACCTTCCAGGCGCTGCGCATCGCGGTGAACGGCGAGCTCGAGGCCCTCGAGGCGGTCCTGCCCGACGCCCTCGACCGGCTCGCCCCGGGCGGCATCGCCGTCGCCCTCAGCTACCACAGTCTGGAGGACCGCGTCGTCAAGCGGGCCTTCGTCGACGCGGCACGCGGGTGCACTTGCCCCCCGGGACTCCCGGTGTGCGCCTGCGGCCGCGTCCCCCTCGTCGAGCACGTCGTCCGCAAGGTCGAACGGCCGAGCGCGGCGGAGATCGCGGACAACCCCCGCGCCTCCGCCGCCCGCCTCCGCGCGGTCCGGCGTTCCCCCGATCCGAGCACCACGTCCACCCCCGAGGAGCACCGATGAGCGCTGTCGTCGGTTCATCGCGCCCCCTGCGCCGGACCCGTGACCGTCAGGACCAGCAGCCGCCGCACCTGCGCGTGGTGCAGCCGGCCCGTCCCGTCCCCACGTTGCTGTACGCGCTGGCGACCATCGTCGTGCTCGCCGGGGCCATCTTCGGCACGGTCACCCTCAACGCCCTGGCGGCCGCCCACGCGGTCGAGAGCCGCGAGCTCGAACGGCGGGTGGCCGAGGGCGAACGGCACTACGCCCAGCTGCTCGCCGACGTCGCCGCGCTCGAGGACCCGGCGCGGATCCGCGAGGCCGCCGAGGACCTCGGCCTCGTGCCGGCGGGACCGTCGCGTCACCTCACCCTGCAGCGCGCCCTACCGGCCGACGGCGCGCCCACCGAGGCGCTGCCCGGCCAGGCCGCCGATCCGCTCAAGCCCGTCCTGTCCGCCGACCGCTGAGGACCAGTCGTGACCGAACCGCGCCGCCTCGCGCTCCGGCCCCGTCGCCCCATCGCGCCCCGTCCGGGGGCGATCACCAGCGTCCACCGGCTGCGGTGGCTGCTCGGGATCTACCTGCTGATCGCCCTGATCATCGGCGGCCAGCTCGTGCGCATCCAGGTGGTGGACACGCCCGGGTACGCCAGCCTCAGCGCGTCCCAGCGGGCCCGGATCATCGAGCTACCGGGGGAGCGCGGCCGGATCTACGACCGCGAGGGCGACGTCCTGGCCACCACGGTGCAGGCCGCCACGATCTACGCCGACCCGCGCGCGTTCCGTCCCCGTGAGGCGGGCGAGGGCCTCGTCGCGCCGCCCGCCGCGGACGCCGCCGAGGTGGCCGCCACGCTCGCGCCGATGCTCGAGCGCGACGCCGCCGAGCTCGAGGCCAAGCTCACCGAGGACGCCCACTTCGTCTACCTCGCCCGGCAGCTCGACCACGAGGTCGGCGCCGCCGTGCGCGAGCTCGGTATCGAGGGGATCGGTGTGCTCGCCGAGCCCAAGCGCGTCTACCCCGGGGGCGGCCTCGCCGGCCAGATCGTCGGCTTCACCGGCATCGACGGCGAGGGCCTGCAGGGACTGGAGGCACGCTACGACGACCTGCTGGTCGGTCAGCCGGGCCTGCTCACCCTCGAGCGGGCACCCGGCGGTCTGGACATCCACTCGGGCACCCGCGAGCTGACGCCGTCCGAACCGGGCACCGACCTGGTGCTCACCATCGACCGTGAGGTGCAGCACGTCGCCGAACGGGCCGCGGCCGACGTGACCGCCGAGTTCGACGCCGAGGGCGCCTCCGTCGTGGTGATGGAGGTCGCGACCGGCGACGTGCTCGCCATGGCGTCCGCCCCCACCTTCGACCCCAACGCCCGCGGCGACGCCGACGCCTCCACCTGGCGCAACCGTGCGGTCACCGACGTGTTCGAGCCCGGCTCCACCCAGAAGGCGCTGACGATCGCGGCCGCCATCGAGGAGGGCCTCGTCGACGAACGGTCGGTGCTGCGGGTGCCGAGCGGCATCACCATCGCCGGCAAGACCTTCACCGACTCGACCCCCCAACCGACCTCCGACTGGTCCCTGACCGAGATCATGGAGCGCAGCTCCAACGTCGGGACCATCGAGGTCGCCGAGGAACTCGGCCCCGAACGTCTCGAGGAGTACCTGCGCTCGTTCGGCATCGGATCGTCCACCGGCACCGGGTTCCCCGGGGAGTCGCCGGGGCTGCTCATGCCCCACGACCAGTGGTGGGGCACCTCGCTGCCGACCATCTCGATCGGGCAGGGCGTCGCGGTCTCCCTCACCCAGCTCGCCAACAGCTACGCGACCATCGCCAACGACGGTGTCGCGGTCAGCCCCCGCATCGTGCGCGGCACCGTGGGCGAGGACGGGCGGCTGACGCCCGCCGCCCGGCCCACCGAGCGGCGCGTGGTGTCGCAGGACACCGCCGAGCAGGTCCAGCGGATGCTCGAGACGGTGGTGACCGGCGAGCACGGCACCGGGCACCGCGCCGCCGTCGAGGGCTACCGGGTCGCCGGCAAGACCGGTACCGCGCGCAAGCCCAACGACGGTGCCCGCGGCTACTCGAGCGAGTACGTGTCGACCTTCGTCGGGTTCGCGCCCGTGGACGACCCCGCCCTGGTGGTCGCGGTCATGGTCGACGAGCCGCGCCCCTTCTACGGCGGCCTGGTCGCTGCACCGGTCTTCAGCGACGTCATGCGCGCCGCGCTCGCCAGCCGGCGGGTCCTGCCGGACGGCGACGCCCTGTCGCTGGACGAGTCGATGGGTGCGGCCGAGCGAGCCCGTCTGGCGGCGGCCGAGGAGGCCGCGCGGGGTGCACGGAACGCCACCCCGTGACCGTTACGCTCCGCCCGCGGAGGCACACCCTCCGTGCACGCCCGTCCCTCGCCCCCGGAGCCGCCCGGAGCGCCCGTGCCCGCCCCCCTGTCCGCCATCGCCGAGGTGTTGCCCCGCGCCCAGCGCGACCGTGGCGACACCGAGGTGGTGGACGCGACCCACGATTCGCGTCAGGTGGGGGAGGGCTGGCTGTTCTGCTGCGTGCCGGGTAGCCGCGCCGACGGCCACGAGCACGCCCCCCGTGCCGTCGAGGCCGGGGCGAGCGCGCTGCTCGTGGAACGGTGGCTCGACCTGCCGGTCCCGCAGATCAAGGTCCCGTCCGTGCGCGCGGCCATCGGTCCCGCCGCGGCCGTGGTCCACGGCCACCCGAGCCGGGAGCTGACCGTCGTCGGGGTCACCGGGACCAACGGCAAGACCACCACGACCGCGCTGCTCGAGGGCGCGTTCGGCGCCGCCGGTCGCGGCGCCGGGGTGATCGGCACCGTCGCGACCCGCATCCACGGTGACACGGTGCCGGGCGTGCGCACCACCCCGGAGGGCAGCGACCTGCAGCGGCTCCTGCGCACCATGCGCACCCGCGGGGTGGAAGCCGTGGCGATCGAGGTGTCGTCCCACGGGCTCGACCTGCGCCGCATCGACGGCACCCGGGTCGCGGTCGCCCTGTTCACCAACCTCTCCCACGACCACCTCGACTGGCACGGTTCGATGGAGGCCTACCTCGGGGCCAAGGCGCGCCTGTTCACCCCGGAGATCAGCGAGCAGGGCGTGGTGCACCTCGACGGTCCGTGGGGCCGCCGCCTGCGCGCGCTCGCGACCATCCCCGTCACCACCTTCGGCACCGACGACGACGTCGACCACCGCATCGTCGAGGTGGTCACCGACATCGACGGGGGCCGGGCCACGGTCGTCGGCCCCGACGGACGTCGGATCGAGGTCCGGACGAGCCTCCTCGGCGCCTTCAACGTCACCAACGCCGTCGGCGCGGTGCTCGCCGCCGAAGCCGCGGGCATCCCCCTCGACGCGGCGATCGCGGGGGTCGCGGCAGCCAGCGGACCGTCCGGCCGGATGGAACGGGTCGAGGTCCCGTTGCCGTGCACGGTCCTCGTGGACTACGCCCACACGCCGGACGCGCTGACGCAGGTCGTCGCCGCCGTGCGCGACGTCCTCGACCCCGCCGGTCGGGTCCACCTCGTCATCGGTTGCGGCGGCGACCGGGACACCGACAAGCGGCCCGCCATGGGTGCGGCCGCCGTCACCGCCGACGTCGCCGTCCTCACCTCCGACAACCCCCGCAGCGAGGACCCGGCCGTGATCCTCGCCGCCGTGACCGCCGGCGCGGAACGGGCTCTGGCCGACGGTGCGCGGGCCGAACTGCACGTCGAGGTCGACCGTCGCGCGGCCATCGCGACCGCGCTCGCCGGTGCGCGGTCCGGGGACGTCGTCCTCGTCGCCGGCAAGGGGCACGAGACCGGGCAGGAGTTCGCCGACCGGACCGTCCCGTTCGACGACCGCGAGGTCGTGCGCGAGCTCGGTGCCGACCTCGCCGCGACGTCCGGCGAGGTGTCGTCGTGATCGCGCTCGACCTCGCCACCGTCGCGGCCGCCACCGGCGGCGAGGTCCACGGCGACCCCACCCGGACCATCGACGCGGTCGCCACGGATTCACGCGACCTGCCGGACGGATCGGTCCTGTTCGTCGCCCTCCGCGGGCAGGAGGCCGACGGGCACGCCTACGTCGAGGCAGCGGCCCGTTCCGGGGCGGGTGCGGCGCTGCTCGAACACCCCGTCGACGGGATCGACGCCGTCGTGGTCGATGACACCTGGCACGCCATCCGCCAGCTCGCCGGTCACGTCCGCACCGAGGTCGCCCCCACCGCCGTGGCCATCACCGGTTCGGTGGGCAAGACCACGGTCAAGGACCTGACCGCCGCGGCCGTCGGGGCCGGCCGGCGCGTGGCCGCTGCCCGCGGCTCGTTCAACAACGAGCTCGGCGTCCCCCTCACCCTCCTCACCCTCCGCCCGGACGACGAGGTGCTGGTCGCAGAGATCGGCGCCCGCCACGTCGGCGACATCGCCGAGCTCGCCCCGCTGGTCGCACCGGACGTCGCCGTGGTCACCGCCGTCGCCGGCGTCCACCTCGAGGTCTTCGGGTCCATCGAGGCGGTCGAACGCGCCAAGGGTGAGCTGGTCGACGCGCTCGGTCCGGGCGGGACCGCCGTGCTCAACGCCGCCGACCCCCGGGTGCGCGCCATGGCGGCGCGTGCCCCCGCGGCCCTGACCGTCGGCGCGGCCGACGCCGACCTGACCGCCGAGGACGTCCGCCTCGACGACGCCGCCCGCCCGAGCTTCACGGCGCGTACGCCGTGGGGGGACACCGAGGTGCACGTCGGCGTCGCGGGGCGGCACCAGGTCGGCAACGCGCTGCTCGCGCTCGCGGTCGCGGGCCACCTCGGGATCGACCTCGCCGCCGCAGCGGGTGCGCTCGGGTCCGCCGCGATCAGCCCCTGGCGCGGCGAGGTGACCCGCCGCGGGGACCTGACCGTGCTCAACGACGCCTACAACGCCAACCCGACCTCGGTCCTGGCCGCCCTGGACACCCTCACCAGCCTGGCGGCCGGCGCCCGCACCATCGCCGTCCTCGGCGAGATGGCGGAGATCGGCCCCACCGCCGAGGCCGAGCACGCCCGCGTCGGCGGGGAGGTCGCCACGCGTGGCATCGACGCCCTCGTGGCCGTGGGCGCGAAGGCCGCGGCGTACGCCGACGGGGCGCTCGCCGCCGGCATGGACCCGGCCGCGGTCGTGACCGTGCCGGACGCGGCGGCGGCGGCCGACGCCGTGCAGGCGGTCCGGGCGCCCGGCGACGTCGTCCTCGTCAAGGCCTCCCGCGTGGCCGGGCTGGAGACGGTCGCCGCACGCCTGCTCGACCACGCCGGTGCGGAGGACGAGCGCCCGTGATCGCCATCCTCATCGCCGGTGCCGTCGCCGGTGGCCTCGCGCTCGTCGGCACGCCGCTCGTCATCGCCTACTTCCGTAGCCGCGGGTTCGGTCAGCCCATCCGCGAGGAGGGGCCGCAGACCCACCAGTCGAAGGCCGGGACCCCCACGATGGGCGGGACCGCGATCGTCATCGCGGCGGTCGTCGCCTACCTCGTGGCGCACGTCGGCAACACCGACTTCACCGCCACCGGTGGCATCGTGCTGTTCACGTTCGTCGGCATGGCGATCGTGGGGTTCGCCGACGACTTCATCAAGCTGCGCCACCGCCGCAACCTCGGCCTCAACAAGACCACCAAGTTCACCGGTCAGGCCATCATCGCGGCCATCTTCGCCTTCGCCGGGCCGGCGTTCGCCGGGATCGACCAGAACGTGTCGGTCGTGGGCTCGATCTCCCTCGACCTGCCGGCCTGGGCGTTCTTCATCTGGGTGTTCCTGCTGCTGTCCGGCTTCTCCAACGCGGTCAACCTCACCGACGGGCTCGACGGCCTGGCCGCGGGCTCCGGCGCGCTGGTCTTCGGGGCCTACACGCTCATCGCGTTCTGGATGTTCCGCAACCCCGGCGCCTACACCTTCCTGTCCGCCGGGGAAGCGATCGACATCGCGGTGATCCTGGCCGCCGCCACCGCGGCGTGCGCCGGGTTCCTGTGGCACAACGCGCCGCCCGCGCGGATCTTCATGGGGGACACCGGGTCGCTCGCACTCGGTGGGCTGCTCGCCGCCGTGTCCATCGCGACCGGCACCCAGCTGCTGCTGGTGGTGCTCGGCGCCCTGTACGTCATCGAGACCGTGTCGGTCATCGTCCAGGTCGCGGTGTTCCGCACGACCGGCAAGCGGCTGTTCCGCATGGCGCCGATCCACCACCACTTCGAGCTGATGGGGTGGCAGGAGAC
>CAYSTY010000113.1:0-7087 GCA_964433685.1 uncultured Actinomycetota bacterium
GCCGACCGCGCTGGAGCGCTGCGCGTCCTCCAGCTGCCCGCCACCGCCGACGAGCGGGCGGTCAAGCGCGCCTACCGGCGCCTGGTCCGCGACCACCACCCGGACGTCGGCGGTGAGGTCGCGACCTTCTACGAGCTCCAACGTGCGTACGAGCTCCTGCTCGGCGACGGGGCGGCGCCGGCGCCGGTGGCCCCGGCGGGGCGTCCGTCACGTCCCCGGGCGGACTGGAGCGCTGCGCGCGACCGCGTCGGATCGCCCGGGGACCTCGACGTGCTCGATTGGTCGTCGCCGCTCCCGCGGACGCGCGTCGCCCTCGACCGCGACCTCGTCGCCCGGTGGCTGGCAGCCGGCGACACCGGTCCGGTGCAGCCGCTCACGGCGACGTCCCGGGCCCCGGGCTCCCGACTCAACCGCAGCGCACCCAAGCTGTCGACGGACCTGACCGCCACCCTCAGCATCGGCGCGGACACCGACGACCGCGGCCGGACCGTGGTCGCCACGTCGGTGCGGGCCGACAACCGGCGGGGACGGCGCGCCCTCGACGCGGCGACGCTCGACGGCGGCTGGGTCCGCCGCCGCGGCACGGCCTCCACCCTCCTACGGCGGACGTCCACGCCCGATGCGGATCGACGGGCCACCGCTCTGCGCACCGCCGACGCGCTCACGGACCTGCTCGAGCGGCTGGCCTGGCCGTTGCCGAGCTGGGTGTTGACGGCCACCCGCTAGCAGACCGATCGCGGACGTGCGCCGACTCCTCTCACCGCCTCTCGTACAGGGTCCGGACCCCGTCCAGTGGGACACCTGCTGCGAACCGGCGCGACACGACGGCGGTACTACCGTGGTCGTAGCCGCGCCTCCCCGCACGGCCGCACCGCCCGCTCCCGCGGGCAACGACCTGGAGACACCCCATGAAGAAGCACCTGCGCCTGGCCACGGCGGCCTTCGCCGCCACCGCGCTCCTCCTCGCCGGCTGCGGTGACGACGGTGGCGACACCACCGACGACACCACCACCGAGGACACCACCACCACCGACGACGCCGGTACGACCGAGGAAGAGCCGGTCGTCGACGACGCCGCCACGGAGGAGGAGGCCTGAGCCTCCCCCCTCGGTAGCGAACGGATCACGGGGTCGACCTTCGGGTCGGCCCCGTCCCGTGTGCGCTCAACAGCCGGCCGCGGGCGTCGACAGCGCCGTGCCGTCGAGGCGGTCGAGCAGCGTGTCGACGGGCACCGCGAGGCCGTGACCCGAGCCCACGTCCAGGGCGAACACCACCCCGACCACGCGGCCCTGCTCGTCGAGCAGCGGCCCACCGGAGTTGCCCTGACGTATCTCCGCGTCCACGCGGATGACGTCCGCCGGCTCGTCGAGCAGCTCGCCCTCGACGAGGGCGACCACCTCACCGGTGGAGACCGTCGCCGGCCCGCCGCCCGGGTACCCGACGACGATGACCGGTTCGCCCGGCTCCACCGGTTCCTCGCGCACCTCGGCCACCGGGAGGTCGACCACGTCGGCGAGCTGCAGCACGGCGAGGTCCGAATCGATGGCGATGCCGCTCACCTCGGCCGGCAGGGAGCGTCCGTCCCAGGTGTTGACCGATACCTGCTGCGGCTGTTCCACCACGTGGCGGTTGGTGACCACGAGGTCACCCGGCAGCACGAAGCCGGAGCCGAGTCCGAGCTGATCGCACCCGAGCGTGCGGATGCGCACGGTGATCTGTTGCGCCCGGCGGAGCACCGACGTGGCCGCGACCTCCGGCAGCTCGAGGTCGCTGAGCTGGTCGATGTCCGCCGCGTCGTCCTCGACGGCGAGCGGCGGAGCGGGCGGGACGCAGCCTGCCAACGCGACGGCGACCACGACCGCCGCGAACGGACGCGGTCGCCTCACTCGAGCAACCGATCGGCGGTCGCGGCGGCGTCCGCTGCGTCCTGACGGGCGGCGTTGCAGCCGGTGGTCGCCGCCGTCCGGGCGGCGTTCAGCGGTGCGACGTCGACCTGCTCCCCCGAACCCTGGCGGTTGAACGCACCGATCGCGTCGTTGAGCAGCTCGAAGAGCTGGTCAACGCACCCGTCGAGCGCGGTGACCGATCCCGCGATCGCGGCGGAGAGCTGCACGAGGCTGTCACGCTCGACGGTCGTGGTCGTGGCCACGTCCTCCGCCTGCGCCTTCTCGTCGGCGAGCTCGCGGACGCGGTCCTCGAGCGCACCGACATCGGTCTCGGAGACCGCCAGCGCCTCGGCGAGTTCGTCGAGCTGGCGTTGGAGCGCGTCGACCCGACCGCGGGCGTCGTCGCGCTGGTCCTCGAGCGCCACCGCCCGGTCCTGCCACCCCGCGGCCACCTGACGCTGCTGGAGACCGAAGGCGCTCGCGGCCAACGCCACGACGATCCCGATCACCAGCGGCCACCGGCGCGGGCGTGACGCAGGGGGCACCGCACCCCCGAGGTCGGAGCTGGCGGTCCCTCCGCCGGCCGAGCCCGGGTCGCGATCCGGGGCGCCGACGGCGGAACCAGGGTCCGGGCCCGGCGGCGGGGAGCTCGAGCCGCTCACGGTGCCCTCCTGCTCCGGTGGCGCTCGGCGACAGGGTGCCACGATGGCCGCGCGCCGGTCGCCGGGCCACCCCGCCCGCGCGACCGCAGCGCCGGTGCGCCGCGGCTGCCAGACTCCGGCGACCCGACCCGCAGCGAGGAGACCGACCGGTGAGCAACGACACCCTGGAGACCAACCCCGGGTGGCTGCCCGAGGACCAGCTCGGCGTGGTCCGCGGCCAGGTACCGATGGTCTACGTCGAGGCGGTGCCGGTCCGCGTCGACCACCTCGGCCGCATCGAACGGGTCGGCCTGCTGCTGCGCGCCGCCCCCGACGGACGGATCGAGCGGGCCGTCGTGTCCGGACGCGTGCTCTACAACGAGTCCCTCCGGGACGCGCTGTGGCGCCACCTGTCGAAGGACCTCGGTCCCGACGCCGCACCGCAGCTGCCACCAGGGGCCGCACCGTTCACCGTGGCGGAGTACTTCCCCGATCCCGACCGCTCGCCCTTCCACGACCCGCGCCAACACGCGGTCGCGCTCGGCTACGTGGTGCCCTGCGACGGCGAGTGCGCGCCTGCGCAGGACGCCCTCGACCTGGCGTGGCTGACGCCGGACGAGGTCGTGAGCCCGACGGTGGCCTCCGAGCTCTCCCACGGGCACGCACGCCTGGTCCGGCGCGCCCTGGCCCACTGCGGCCAGCTCCCTGACGTGCGGTGAGGTTCAGCGCTCTGGGCAGCACACAGCGTGACATCACGACGCTGGGCCTCTACCTCGAGTCGAGGTTGACCCCACCACGACGAGCCTCATCGCGCGGACAGCATCGACTGGGCAGCGCTCCCCGCACGCGGGAGGTCGCGGAGGGGCCGATCCCTCCACGTCGACCGGACCCTGAGGTCCTGTCGCCGCAGGACGTGCGGCGCTGAGCGGCCGCCTACGGGCTGTTCCGGGACGGGCGGAGGGTCACCCCTGGAGCCGCGTCACGGCCTCGTCCAGGAGGAACCAGCCGGTGTCCGTGCACCGCAACCGGCCGCAGGCGGTCTCCACCAGGCCGGACGCGAGCGCGTCCTCGTAGGCCAGTGGGTGCAACGGCGGCACGTCCGCCGGGTGCAACCCCTCGCGTACACGCAGGCCCAGCAGCAGCCGCTCGATGGCCCGTTCCTCGTCGTCGAGGACCTCCGCGCCCGCGACGGGGTCCTCGCCCCGCTCGACGGCGGCGAGGTAACGATCGGTGGAACGCGTGGTCCAGGCGCGCCGGCCCGCGAGGTGGGCGTGGGCCCCGACGCCGACGCCGAGGTAGTCGCCGTGCCGCCAGTACAGCACGTTGTGCCGGCTGCGAGCCGGCGCCGGGGGGGCCCCGTCCCGTCGCACGACCCGGGCCCAGTTCGAGATCTCGTAGTGGTCGAACCCGGCCGCGGCGAACCGCTCACGCGCCCGGTCGAAGCGGTCACGCTGGAGGTCCTCGTCCGGTGCTGGCAACGTGCCACGCGCGATGGCCCGCCCGAAGGGGGTGCTGGCGTGGATCGTCAACGCGTACGCGGACACGTGATCGGTCCCGGCCGCGATCACCGCGTCGAGCGTCGCCTCCCAGTCCTCGTCCCGCTCCCCCGGGGTGCCGTAGATCAGGTCCAGCGATACCTCGCGGATGCCGGCGGCACGGGCTTCGGCCACGGCGGTCACGGGACGCTGCGCGGTGTGGCCTCGCTCGAGGGTCGCCAGCACGTGCGGCGCGAAGGACTGCGCCCCCATGGACACCCGGTCCACGCCGCTCGCCACGAGCGCCTCGAACAGCTCGGTCGACGCCGTCTCCGGGTTGCACTCGACGGTCACCTCGACGTCAGGTACCGGATCGAGTTCGGCCCGGACGGCGTCCAGGACCCGCGCCAGCCGGACACCACCGAGCAACGTCGGTGTCCCACCCCCGATGAAGACGGAGGTGACCTGCGGCCACGATGACCCGACGTCGGCGCCCGGTGGGGCGTGCCCGACCGGTCCGACCGCGACCTGTCGCCGGAGGTCGGCGATCAGCGCCGCGGTGTAGCGGTCGTAGAGCGACTCGACCTCGTCGACCGGCCGGTCCCCGACCGCCGCGGTGGCGAAGTCGCAGTAGCCGCAGCGGTGGCTGCAGAACGGCACGTGCAGGTAGACGCCGAAGCCGGCCGCCGGACCGGACTCGACCGGCGCTGCGAGCCAGCGGTCCGGGTCCGCGTCCGGACGAGGGGTCGGGGGTCGGGTCATAGGAGTATCGGGGGTCGGGTCATAGGAGTATCGAGGGTCGGGTCACGTGTCCGGACCATCCGCGAGCGACCGGGAGAAGTGGTGGGAGCTGATCCGGTAGCCGTGCCCCAGGTAGGCCCGGTGCGCACTGGCTCGGTCCGGACCGTGCCCAGAATCGAGGTGCACCGCGTCCAGCTGGAGGCGACGTGCTTCGTCGTCGACGGCGGTGAGCAGCGCAGCCGCGGCACCACGACGCCGAGCGTGCGCACGCGTCACCAGGTCATCGATGTAGAGGATGTCGCCCCACGCCAGGTTGGCGAGCCGCCGGAACCCGGCCACCGCGACCGCCGGGTCCTCCCCAGGACCGAACACCGCGAACAGGCGGTAGCCCTGCGGCCGCTGGACCTCGTCGATCCGTGCCACGACCTGCGCGTCGTCCTCGGGCAGGTGGGGACGCAGCTCGCGCAGCGCGGGTACCGCGGCCGCCGTGGCGCCGATCGCGAGCTCACGGACGACCGGTGGTGGCAGCGGCGTGCGCCAGCCAGGTCCGGTGATCCGGACGGCACCGACCGATGCCGCGTGGTCAGCGATGCACGTGCGCAGCGCCGCCCGCACCCTGCCGGCGGCGCCGTCCGGCACGTCGTCGAGGTGGTCGGCGACCACCAGCTCGGCGACGTGGGCCTCGGGGCCGGTGAGGTGCAGCGGGTGGATCCACACGACGTTGGCGTACCCCACGACCTCGCCGTGCAGTTCGCCGACCAGCAGCAGTCGTCCGACCTCGTCCGCGTCGGGCACGAGGCTGGTCGCACGGTCGATGGCGTCGCGATCGTCACCACCGAGCAGGCGCGCGAGCCGTGGCCCGTCGTCGGTCCGCGCCTCACGGACCGCTGGGGCGCCGACCCCCGGCACCTGCTCGGGAGGGATGGTCACTCCCACGGGTCGGTCGCGAACCGGCTGCGGACCTCGTCGGCCAGTTCGGGGTCGGCCGTGGTCGTCAGGAGCCGACCCGGGAACCGCGAGATCTCGTGCAGGGCACGCATCTGGTGGCAGTCCTCGACGAGCAGGAACAGCGCCGCCTCCCCGTCGGCGAGCTGCTCACCGAGCGCCTTCATCTCACCGTCGTCGATACCGCGGTCGCGCAGCTTGGCGAACAGGCCACCCGCGGCGGCGCCCAGGGCGAACCCGAGCAACGGCTGCATCACCAGCAGACCGGCGAGCCCGCCGAGCCAGAACCCGCTCATCGCCCCCTGCGCGGGGGACACGTCACGGGTCTGCTGGATGCGCACGCGCCCGCCGATGCGGGTGACGATCGCCGCGTCCTCGAGCTCGAGCTGGCCCCGTCCGACCATCCGCATCGCGGCGAGCAACGCCTCCTGCGCCCGCAGCGGGCCATCGAGCACGAACGCCCACAGGTCGGCGTCACTGCCGGCGCGGGCCCGTTCGGCGACGGACTCCTGCGCGAGCCGTTCCTCGTCGGTCCAGGCGTCGCCCTCCTCGAACGGCGAGGGCGGCGGCGGTGGTGGCGGTGGGACGGTCACAGCTGACCTCCGGCGGTGCGCAGCGGGACCACCCAAGGTAGGCCAGCGGAGATCGGCGGTGCGACGCACGACCACCGCCGGGCGCGTCGGAGCTCAGCCGTCCTCCGCTCGGATCAGGCGAACGGACGCGGCATCACGAGGTGGACGTGCTGGCGTCCGCTTCCAGGATGCCGAGCGCCACCGCCTCGTCGATCCCGAGCCGCGATGCCACGTCACGCGCGACCCGCTGCCGGTCGGGCTCCGGCCGCCCGTCCGGGCCGCGGCGCGCGACCGGCGGGTCGTAGGGGTCGTACACCTGACGCTGGTGCCCGGCGGGCAGCGGCGCGAGCCCGAGCACACCGAGGTACTCGTCCCAGATCGTGAGCACCGCCGTGACCGTCGGCTCGGCCGCATCCGTGCGGCCGACGACGGCCTGGACGCGACGGGAGCGTTCGTCCGGATCGCCCACCGGCCCGTCCTCGCCCGGCGGTGGGGTCCACGAGGGTCCGAGCCGCGTCGGCGCGAGGGCGGCATCACGCCGGTTGCGGCTGGCGAGCAACGCCACGAGGGCGATCACGACGAGGGCACCGAGGCCGAGCAGGAGAGGTTCCATAGGTCCGAGACAGGTCGGGGGCGAGGGAGGCGGCCGCACAGGTTCGGCCACCCGCGGGGGTCCCGACGACACCGGCCGCCACCGGACGGCCACCGTCCCCCCGGGAACCCGCACGTCGGTCGGTCGGTCCTCCGGGGCCCACCCGTCCGGTCAGTCCCCCCGGGGCCCACCCGTCCGGTCAGTCCCCCCGGGGCCCACCCGTCCGGTCAGTCCC
>CAYSTY010000113.1:7187-7304 GCA_964433685.1 uncultured Actinomycetota bacterium
CCCGGGGCCCACCCGTCCGGAGCGCCGACACGAAGGCTTCCTGGGGGACCTCGACCGAGCCGACGTTCTTCATCTTCTTCTTGCCCTCCTTCTGCTTCTCGAGCAGCTTGCGCTTGC
>CAYSTY010000114.1:0-7260 GCA_964433685.1 uncultured Actinomycetota bacterium
GCCGCCGCAGGGGGGCCGCAAGCACCCCCACCAGGAGTTCATCCAGATCGACACCGCCAACATCCTGTTCATCTGCGGCGGAGCGTTCGCCGGTCTCGAGCAGGTCGTCGAGCAGCGCCAGGGCCGCCGAGGTGTCGGCTTCGGTGCCGACGTCGCTGCGGCCAGGGACAAGGACCTGGCCGAGCTGCTCGGGGCCGTCCTCCCCGAGGACCTGGTGAAGTTCGGGCTCATCCCGGAGTTCATCGGCCGGCTCCCGATCGTCACCTCGGTCGATCCGCTCGACCGCGAGGCACTGGTCGACATCCTCACCCGTCCGAAGAACGCGCTCACCAAGCAGTACCGGCGGTTCTTCGAGTTCGACGGCGTGGAGCTCGAGTTCGACGACGACGCCCTCGAGGCCATCGCCGACCTCGCCATCCTGCGCCAGACCGGCGCCCGGGGGCTGCGTGCGATCCTCGAGGAGGTGCTGCTCAACACGATGTACGAGCTGCCCTCCCGCACCGACGTCGGTACCTGCGTCATCACCGCGGAGACCGTCCGTGAACAGGTGAACCCGACGCTCGTGCCGCACGGTTCGCGTCGGGACCTCGACGAACCGCAGGAACGCTCCGCCTGAACCGCGGCTCGCCGCTGCCCACACCGTGGTTCCCCGGCTGCTTGAGCTGCGGCTCGCCAGGTCGATGGACGAGGCGTCCCTCGACGTTCGGCGCCGCCGTGACCGCGACCCCGCTCCCCGCCCGGGGCCCCCGGCTGCGTCGTTTCGTGCCCGCGGGCATCACCCTCACCGATGGTGACTTCGAGCGGCGCCACCGCTGGTTGATCGCGGTGGGCGCGCTCCACCTCCCGGTCCTCGCGGTCGTCGGGACGGCCGCCGGTGAGGGGCCGGCCCACCTCGCCGTCGAGCTGGTCGGGATCGCAGGGCTGTTCCTGCTGGCGGTCTCGACCCGTCCACGTCGGTGGGCTCGGATCGTGGCGGCGACCACGGGGTTGGTGATGTGCAGCACCACCTTGGTGCACCTCACGGGCGGGCTCACCGAGAGCCACTTCCACTTCTTCGTCGTCGTGGCGCTCATCACCGCCTACCAGCAGTGGTTGCCGTTCCTCCTGGCGATCAGCTGGGTCCTGGTGCACCACACCGCGGCCGGGTACTTCCTGCCCGAGTCGACCTACAGCGACCCGGCGGCCGTCGCGAACCCGTTGCGTTGGGCCGCCATCCACGGCACCTACGTGCTGCTGGCGAGCCTGGCCGGGCTCGTGACCTGGCGGCTGGCCGAGCTCGAACGTCACCGCGCCGAGTCGATCCTCGCGGCAGCCCCACAGCCCACCTACGGCATCGACCGCCGCGGCACGATCACGTTCGCGAACGCCGCGCTCCGTGAACTGCTCGACGGGGCCGAGGCGGTCGGCACCGATCAGCACGAACTGCTCCACGGCACCGCGACCGACGCCTGCCCGCTGTGCGACGCGACCCGCGACGGCGAACCACGCACGCTCACCGAGGTCCACCTGACGCTGCCAGGCGGCGGGACGATCCCCGTCGAGCTGCAGACCCGCCCCGTGGCGAGCGGTGACCGTCGTGGCGGCGCCGTCATCACCTTCTGGGACGTGACCTCGGTGCTCGAGCAGCGGCGCGCCCTCGAGGACCTCGCGTTGACCGACGTGCTCACCGGTCTCGCCAACCGGAGCCTCCTGCGCGACCGGCTCGACCAGGCGCTCCGGGCGGTGCCTCGCCTCCACCCGTCGGTCGCGGTCCTGTTCGTCGACCTCGACCGTTTCAAGGACCTCAACGACACCCTCGGGCACGGTGTCGGTGACGAGGTGCTGCGGGAGATCGCCGGCCGACTGGCCGCCGTCGTCCGCGACGGCGAGACCGTCGCCCGGGTGGGCGGCGACGAGTTCGTGGTCGTCGCAGCTGGCGCGGACCGGGTCGGTGCCGAGGCGCTGGCGACCCGCCTGCTGACCGCCGTCAGCCAGCCGTTGATCCTCGACGGTGGCGAGATCTTCCTGAGCGCCAGCATCGGCATCGCGCTGACTACCGACCGCGACGTCGACGGTGGGGTCATCCTCGCCGACGCGGACCTCGCGATGTACGCCGCGAAGCGTCGCGGTGGGGGACAGGTCGTCACCTACCGGCCCGACCTCCGCGACCGCGCCAGCGAACGCCTCGCCCTCGGCGCCGAGCTGCACCGTGCCCTGGCCGCCGGCGAGCTCGAGCTCCACTACCAACCGACGTGGGACATCCACCAGATGGTCGTCACCGGCGCCGAAGCGCTGCTCCGGTGGAACCACCCGACCCGTGGCCAGCTGCTCCCCGGTGCCTTCCTCCCGCTGGCCGAGCAGACCGGACTCATCGTGCCGATCGGACGCTGGGTGACCGAGGAGGTCGCCCGTCAGCTCGAGGACTGGCACCGCGACCCGGAGCTCGCCGACGACCTCGTGCTCGCGATCAACCTGTCGGTGCTGCAGCTGCGTGACCCCGGGTTCATCGCCGCCATCCGGGCGGTCCTCGAACGCGCCACGTTCCCGCCCGAACAGCTGATGTTCGAGGTGACCGAGACGCTCCTGGTCGAGGAGGGTGATGACGCCGTCCTCGTCCTCGACGAGCTGCGCACCCTCGGGGTCCGGATCGCCATCGACGACTTCGGGACCGGGTTCTCGTCGTTGTCGAGCCTGCGGCACCTGCCGGTCGACACCCTCAAGATCGACCGGTCGTTCGTCTCGTCCCTCGGCGCCGACGCCGACAACCAGCAGGTCGTCGGGGCGATCGTCGGCCTCGCACGTGGTCTGCAGCTGTCGGTGATCGCCGAGGGCGTGGAGCTGCCGAGCGACCTCGACCTGGTCCGCGAGCTCGACTGCGATCGGGCCCAGGGTTTCGGGCTGTCCCGCCCCGCACCGGCCACCGTCGTCCACGAGCTGTTGCGCACCTCGCGTCGCGCGCCGCTCGCCGAAGGCGTGCCCGGCTAGCGTGCGGCGCGTGACCCGCCTCAGCCACGACGACGTCGCCGCCGCAACCGCCCGCATCGCCGGCCGGGTGCGACGCACGCCGCTGTTGCAGGTCGAGGACGACGCGTTCGGCGTGCCCGGTCGGCTCGCGTTGAAGCTCGACCTGCTCCAACCCACCGGGTCGTTCAAGGTGCGGGGTGCGACCAACCTGCTGGCCGGCCGCGAGGTCCCGCTCGCGGGGGTGGTGGCTGCCTCCGGCGGCAACTTCGGCCTCGCGGTCGCGTGGGCGGCGAGGACCCTCGGTCACCGCGCCACGATCGTGCTGCCCGAGCTCGCACCTGCCTCGAAGCGCGACCCGCTCGCCGCGCTCGGTGCCGATCTCGAGGTGGTCCCGGGGGCGTACGCGGACGCGCTCGAACGTGCCGACGAGGTCGTCGCCGCCACCGGCGCGTTACGTGCCCACGCCTACGACGACCCGCTGGTCGTCGCCGGTCAGGGCACCGCGGCGGCCGAGGTCCTCACCGATCTGCCGGACGTGGACACGGTCGTGGTCGCGGTGGGTGGCGGAGGTCTCCTCGCCGGCACGGTCGCAGCGATCCGCGCGACCGGCCGCCCGACCCGGGTCGTGGCCGTCGAGACCGACGGGTGTCCGACGTTCCAAGCGGCGCTGACCGCGGGCCGTCCGGTCGACGTCGAGGTGGGTGGCCTCGCGGCCTCCGCCCTCGGTGCCCGACGCATCGGCGCACACGCGTGGGCCATCCGCGACGAGGTGTCGACCGCCGTCACGGTCCCCGACGATGCGGTCGCCACCGCGATGGACCTGCTGTGG
This sequence comes from uncultured Actinomycetota bacterium, assembly GCA_964433685.1. GTDB lineage: Bacteria > Actinomycetota > Nitriliruptoria > Nitriliruptorales > Nitriliruptoraceae > Nitriliruptor. The sequence continues at coordinate 3,773 of CAYSTY010000114.1, forward strand.
GACACCTGCCGTCTCCGGGCCGAGCCGGCCGGTGCGACGGCGCTCGCGGCGCTGCTCACCCGGGCGTACGTGCCCGACCAGGACGAGCGGGTCGCGATCTGGGTCTGCGGCGCGAACTGACCCACCACGCTCGGCTAGGGGCGAACCCCCTCGGTCCGCCACGTCGAGGTGGTGCATGCTGGGCCCACCGGCTGGCGTGTGCCACCCAGCCACCCAGCCACCCGCCGAACCGAGACGCCCGCGCGAGGCGTGAGGAGGACCGTCGTGAGCATCGCCACCGACGAGATCGTCGAGCGGCTCGAAGACTGGCGGCGACACGGGCTCGTCTCCGCCGCCCAGTGCGACGCCATCGTCGCGCACGAGCGGGCCCGAGCCACGGCCGGCGCCCGGCACCGGGGTGACCGCACCACCGCGGCGGAGGCGATCGGCTACCTCGGTGCCGCCCTCGTGCTGGGCGCGGTCGCGTTGTTCGTCGGCGAGTACTGGGATGCGTTCACGGTCGCCGCCAGGCTCACCTTGGCGGTGCTCGTCACGGTCGTGCTCGCCGGTGCGGCCGCCGGGCTGCGCCGCGCCACCTCGCCGGCGGTCCAACGGTTGGTGTCGGTGCTGACGACGGGTGTGGTCGTCGGGGTCGCGTGGTGCACGAGCCTCGTGACCGCGGAGATCCTCGAGCTGCGCGCCGTGGACGTCGGTCTGGTCTGTGGCGTCGTCGCGACGGTGGTCGCGGCGCCGCTGTACCTCGCGCGTCGGCGTGCGTTGCCCCAACTGACGGCGCTGGCCTCCGTCGTCGCGCTGGTCGCCGCGCTCGTCGCGCGTCCCGAGCTCCCGCTCGAGACGTGGTGGTCCGCCCTGCCGTTCGTGGGGCTCGGGGTCGTGTGGTGGTCGCTCGCCGAGGGTGGCTGGCTCCGGCCACGGGTCGTCGCGGCCACCGCCGGCAGCGTCCTGGCCGTCCTGGCGACGCAGTTCGCGGCGTTCGACGACCACCGGTTCGCGCCCCTCGTGCTGGGCGTCGTGCTCGCCGCCGCGTTGGTGGCGTGGTCGGTCGCACGAGGCGGCGTGCACCACCTCGCCGTCGGTGCCGTGGCCGCCTTCGTGTTCGTCCCGCAGGTGGTCGTCGACCGCTTCGGTGACGCGGTCGGGGCACCGGCGACGCTGCTGCTCACCGGGATCGTGCTCGTGCTGCTCGCGGTCGGCCTCGGCCGGGTCCGACGCGAGGTGGCCGTCCAGGGAGCGGACCTGTGACCACGACCCCAGACACCCGCAGCCGGACCGCCCTGGTCGCAGCCGGGCTGGTGGCCGTCACCGTCGTCGGGCTCGTGCTGACCTTCGGGGTGCAACGACCGCCGCAGCTCGCGGTCCTGGCTGAGGGGACCGGTGCCGAGGCGACCGGTGCCGAGGCCTCGGGCGGCGTCGAGGTACCGCGTTCCCGCTTCGCCACGCTCGGCCGGCACGACACGGACACGTGTCTGACGGTCGTCGAACCGCACGGCGCCACGAACCGCCCGTGGTGCACCGCCGACGGCGCGGACCTCCTGCGGTGGGACCAGGACGGGATCCACGTGGTGACCTACGGCGGTGGGGAGCGCACGCTGCTGATCGACGCGGCGGACGGCACCGTCCTCGGGCGACCGCAGGGCGAGGTGGCGCTCATCGACGACGGAGCAGCGGTGTCCACCGAGCGGCACGGTGGACAGCTCGTGGTGCGGTCGGCGGATGGCACGGTCCTGTGGCGGACGGACGCACCCGCGTCCTACGACGTGACCCAGGGCTGGGGGAGCCCCGACGGGCGTCACGTCGCGATGCTCGACGTCACCGGTCGGCTGCTGGTGGTGTCGACGGACGGGTCGGCCGACCCCCGGGTCTGGGCCGACGGTCTGGCGTCGTGGGCGTCCGGTACGTGGGAACTGCGCGCGGACTGACCACGCGTCGCGCGACCGTACGGCCGCTGTGTCAGGATGCGGGGGACCAACTCGGGAGGGTGAGAGATGCGTGACCGTGTGGCCCGTGGGGCGACCGTGGTGTCGATCGTCGGCTTGATGCTCGGCACCAGCGGCGCAGCGGCGAACCAGGACCGTCCGCACTACGTCCGGCCGGGGGCGCCGGGTGAGCCGACGGTCCGGATCTCGCCGCGCGACCTGGTGCCGGCGTGGTCCTACCCCCACACCCACCACGAGGTCCACTTCCTCCAGCACATGATCCCGCACCACGGGCAGGCCATCGTGATGTCCGGCCTGGTGCCCGACCGGGCCGGTGACGAGCGGGTCCGCAGCTTCGCCCGGCGGATCGACGTCGCGCAGGCGAGCGAGATCGACATCATGAGCCAGTGGCTCGAGCACCGCGGCGAGGACGTCCCCGACCCCTTCCACTGGCACGGGCACGAGGGGATGCCGGGGATGATCTCCGAGGAGCAGCTCGCCGAGCTCGAGGCGTCCGAGGGACGTGAGTTCGACGTGCGCTTCCTCGAGGCGATGATCGAGCACCACCAGGGGGCCGTCACGATGGTGCTCGAGCTCGAGGAGGCGACGAACGGCGTCCTCGAACCGGACATCTCGTCGTTGGCGATCGAGATCGTCGACCTGCAGGAGACCGAGATCAAGCGCATGCAGCTCCTGCTCGACGAGCTCGGCGACTGACACGGTCGGCCTCCGCCGACCCCGTACGCGACGAGCCCCGGACCGTGAGGTCCGGGGCTCGTGGGTTCCGGGTGGGTGTGCCAGGTGCACACACCCACCCGATCGTGGATCAACCGATCGCGTTCAGCTCCACCAGCTCGTGGTGCAGCAGCTCGAGGGAGCGGCCGATGAACGAGCCCATCTGGTCGCGTCGCACGTTGGCGTGCGGCGCGAAGGTGGTGGCGGTCTGTCCCTGCACGATCCCGGCGGCGTACGCCGCGTCGATCGCACCGGCGTGTGCCCAACCGGACGGCACGTCGGTGAACGGGCTGCCCGGTGCGGGCAGGTCCTCGCCGAGGACGTGCTCCACGGCCCGGACGATCAGGGACGCCATCTGCGAACGCGTGACCGGGTCGGTCGGCGCGTAGCTGGTGGCCGTCTTGCCCTGGATGATGCCGAGCTCGGCGAGCTGGTTGATCGCCAGTTCGTGCACGGTCCGGTCGTCGTCACCGAAGGCGTTGCGCGGCGACGCCGGCAGGTCCACCCCCGCGGTGCGGAGCATCCGCTGGATGAACGAGGCCATCTGGCCCCGCTGGATGTCCTGTCCCGGACGGTAGGTGCCGTCCGCGAACCCGAGCGCGATCCCGTACCCGGCCACGCAGGACACGGTGCCCTGGTGGACGCCACCGGTGACGTCGGGGAAGGTCCCGGCGTCCACACCGGCGCAGGCGCTGCGGTCGGCGTCGGTGATCATCGTCTGGGTCTGGGGGTTGTGCTCACGCAGACGTACGGCTGCGGCGGTCGCGAGCTCCTCCGCGGAGAGGTGCTCGCTCGGGGTGAGCTCGAGCACGTCGAAGCCGCGGATGATCTCGCTGC
>CAYSTY010000115.1:0-4165 GCA_964433685.1 uncultured Actinomycetota bacterium
GCCCGCGCCATGAACGCGGACGTCACCGAACGGATCCGTCGCGTCGAGGAGCAGGGCTTCCTGATGCTGGCGCGTGAGGCACCGGTCGGCGGCGATCTGCGCCGGCTGGTGGCCATGCTGCGCCTGGTCACCGCCGTGGAACGGTCGGCCGCGTTGCTCAAACACGTCGCCGAGACCCTCGAGCGGGTCGAGCCCCAGGAGCTGCCGAACGACATCCGTCAGCGGACCGAGGAGCTCGGACGGCGCGCTGGCGAGGTGTTCCGTCGCGGTGTCGACGCGTGGCGCTCGCGTGACGGGCTCGCCATCCACGAGCTCGACGACGCCGACGAGGCCGTCGACGCGCTGTCGATCGGCTTGCTGGAGCAGGCGGACGCCGTCGCCAGCCCGGCGGTCGCGATGGCGCTGGCCCAGCTGGCCCGCTACTGGGAGCGCATCGCCGACCACGGCGTCTCCTTCGCGCAGCACAGCACCTTCGCGGTGACCGGTGAACGGGTCGACATCACACCGTGAACCCTCGGTGCGCCGCGTGACCGCGCGGAGCTCCTGCGCCGTACCGTGTGTCCGACCCGTGGAGGGATGAACGTGCCCAAGCTGCTGCTGGTGGAGGACGAGAAGTCCATCGCCGAAGGTCTGGCCATCACCCTCGAGGCCGAGGGGTTCCAGGTCGCCTGGGTCAAGGACGGGCTCGACGCCATCCCGGCGTGGGAACGCGTCCGCCCCGACCTGGTGGTCCTCGACCTGATGCTGCCGGGGATGTCGGGGACCGAGGTGTGCCGCGCGCTGCGCAGCCGCTCCGACGTGCCCATCATCATGCTCACCGCCCGTGACGCCGAGGTGGATCGGGTGGTCGGGCTCGAGCTCGGTGCCGACGACTACGTCACCAAGCCCTTCTCCACCCGCGAGCTGGTGGCGCGGATCAAGGCCGTCCTCCGCCGTGCGCCACTGGTCGACCTCGGAGGTGACGAGGTCCCGGTCGAGGTCGACGGCGTGCGGGTCGACCGGGTCCGACACGAGGTCCGGGTCGACGGCGAGGTGGTCGAGCTGCCACCCAAGGAGTTCGAGCTGCTCGCCTACCTGATGGAGCACGCCGGCCGGGTCCTGACACGGGGGCAACTGATCGACGAGGTCTGGGGCAGCGACTACGTCGGCGACACCAAGACCCTCGACGTCCACATCCGACGCCTGCGTACCCGCGTGGAGAGCGACCCCAAGGACCCGCGACGCATCCAGACCGTCCGCGGTGTCGGCTACCGGTACGCCGACTCGTGAGCCCGGTCGGCATCCTCGTGCTGCTGCTGCTGGCGCTCAGTGGCGTGTGGCTCGGGGGTGCGCTGGACGGATCCCTGCCGTGGGTCTGGATCCTGGTCCTGAGCGTGCCCGCCTACGCCGCGATCCAGGCCGACGTGGGCCGGCGGTTGCGGCGCCTGACCGCGGGGGTGAGCGCCTGGCTCGCCGCGCGCGAGTTCGAGCCCCTGCCGACCGGGGGCCGTGACGCCTGGGGCCAGCACGTGGTCGTGCTCAACGCGCTCGGCGCCGCCCACGAGCGCCGCGGCGCCGACCTCGCGCGCGAGCGTCCCTGGCGGCGCGAGCTGGTCGACGCGCTGGTCGACCCCGCGCTGCTGTTCAGCGCCGAGGGGCGGTTGCTGGCCGCCAACGACGCAGCCCGTGACCTGTTCCACGTCCCCGTGGACGCCGCCGACGTCACGCTCGTGCAGGCGATCGGCAGCCCGGCCCTGATCGCGTCCGTCGACCAGGTCCGCACCACGGGCCGGGCCTCCACGGTGGACACCGAGCACGGTGACCGTGACCTGCGGGCGGTCACCACGCAGGTGGGTGACGAGACCCTGCTGTTGGTCAACGACCGCACCCGCGAACGCCAGGTCGAGGACCTGCGGCGCAACTTCGTGGTCAACGCCTCGCACGAGCTGAAGACGCCCGTGACGGCGATCCGGACCCTGTCGGAGGCCCTGGCGGTCACCGTCGACCACGACCCCGAACGGACGCGGCAGCTGCTGCGGCGCCTCGACCAGGAGACCCGACGGCTCGCGCGGCTGGTCTACGACCTGCTGGACCTGCGTCGGCTCGAGGAACGTGGGCCGCAGGAACGCGTGCCGGTCGACCTCGCCGAGCTCGTCCGCCGCGCCGTGGTGGACCAGCTCGACCGGGCCGAGGAGCAGCGGATCGCGATCGACGTCGATGTGCCCGACCGCGCGACGGTGCTCGGGGTGGCCGGTGACCTGCAGGTGGTCATCGAGAACCTCATCGGCAACGCGCTGCAGTACAACGCCCCCGGCGGTGCCGTGGCCGTCACCCTCCGTCGGCGCGACGGGACACAGGTGCTCGAGGTCCGCGACACGGGGATCGGCATCCCCCAGCAGGACGTGCACCGCGTGTTCGAGCGCTTCTACCGGGTCGACACCGCGCGCAGCCGCGAGACGGGCGGTACCGGCCTCGGGCTGGCCATCGTGCGACACGCGGTCGAGAGCCACGGCGGCACCATCGAGGTGGACAGCCTCCTCGGGGAGGGCACGACGTTCACCGTGAGCCTGCCCGTCGAGCCACCCCACTAGCCTGCCGCGTCGTGACCGTCGACGATGCCGCCGCCCCCCTGACCCGCGACCGCGGGAAGACGCTGCGTGCCCCGGTCATCCTGGCACTGCTCGAGGAGGAGCTCGGCGAGGGTGCGGTGATCGCGCTCGACTTCACCTCGACCTGGGAGCTGCTCGTCGCGACGATGCTGTCGGCGCAGTCCACCGACGTGAAGGTCAACGAGGTCACCCCGCTGCTGTTCGCCGAGCTGCCGGGTCCGGTCGCCTTCGCCGAGGCGCCGCTCGAGCGCATCGAGGGGCTGATCGGTTCGCTCGGGCTGTTCCGGCAGAAGGCCAAGAACCTCCAGGCGACGGCCCGCATCCTGCTCGAGCAGCACGGCGGTGAGGTCCCGGACACCATGCCCGAGCTGCTCGCGCTGCCCGGCGTGGCGCGCAAGACCGCCAACGTGGTGCTGTCCAACGGGTTCGGTCGCAACGAGGGCGTGGTCGTCGACACCCACGTCCACCGGCTGTCACGCCGGTTGCGTTTCACCCGCGCCGACGACCCGGTCCGGATCGAGCGCGACCTCATGCGGCTGTTCCCGCAGGAGCGGTGGCTTCAGGTCAGCGACCTGCTCATCCACCACGGCCGGCGGACCTGCCTGGCCCGGCGCCCCGCGTGCGAGGCGTGCGTGATCGAGCACCTGTGCCCGTCGTCACAGGAGGCCGGGCTCACCGACAAGCGCTGAGACGCCGGGCGCCGCGTCGGCATCAGCCCCGAGCGGGGCGATGCAGACCCGGTCCCGGCCGGCTTCCTTGGCGCGGTACAGCGCCGCGTCGGCGGCCAGGATGAGCTCCGCGGCCGTGCGACCGTGCTCGGGGGCCACCGCCACCCCGAAGGAGGCGGTGACCACGCTGAACCCGTCGCGCTCGGCGAACAGACCGGCGACCCCGGCACGCAGCCGCTCGGCGAGCTCCAGGCACGCGGCGTGCGTGCCCTCACGCACCAGGATGGCGAACTCCTCGCCCCCGTAGCGGTAGACGGTGTCGGACGTGCGCAGCGTCGCGGTCAGGTACTCGGCGGTGATGCGCAGGACCTCGTCGCCGTGCTGGTGGCCGAAGGTGTCGTTGAGCAGCTTGAAGCGGTCGAGGTCGAGCATGATGAACCCGAGCGGACGGCCGTACCGGTTGGCGCGGTCGAGTTCGGTCGCGAGATCGTCGTCCATCCGACGGCGGTTCAGCAACCGGGTCAGCGGATCGGTCTGGGCCAGCTCCTCGGTCGCACGGTGCAGGCGCGCCGCTTCGAGCGCTGCCGCGCCGTGGGTGGCCAACGTCTCGAGCGATGCCCACACCCCGTCGTCGAGGTCACCCGAGCCGGCGAGCTCGAGCACACCCATCACCCGGCCGCCGACCACGAGCGGGAAGCACGCCGACCCGTCGAGGTGCTGCGGGCGGGCGCCGCTCGCCACCGTCCCGACCGGGCCGGTCCCGAGGGGGACGGGTGCGGTCAGGGGGCTGGCCCCGTGGCCGAGCGAGGAGTCGTGGACGGCGAGGAAGTCGTGCCCGTCGGAGGTGAGCCAGACGACCGCGCGCTCGCACGGCGCGATCGAGACGGCGGCGTCCGCCACCGTCTCGGC
>CAYSTY010000115.1:4265-7189 GCA_964433685.1 uncultured Actinomycetota bacterium
GATGGCGCGTTGCAGCTCGGCGAGCAGCTCGTCCCGTTCCTCGGACACGAGCCCGGTCGCCTCCTGCTGCGCCGAGCGGTAGAGCCGGAACAGCCGACGACCGTCGGCGAGGAGGGCCGTGGTCGCCTCACCGTCGAGCTCGGTGGGGTCGAGGGCCTCGGTCGGCGTCGCCCACCGGGCGTCCCACGCCTGGGCGGCGAGCTCCACCTCCAGGATGGCACGGTCGAACGACGCCTGGTTGCCGACCAGCCGGAGCAGTTGGCCGGAGTTCGCCTTCGAACGGCCGTCCGCCGTCCGGCTCTGCTCCAGCGCCGTGGGGTCGCCCGTGGCGATCCAGCTGTTGAGCGCTGCCGACCGGTCGAGCATCGCCTCGTTGTTGAGCCGGAGCGTGCGGACCAGCTCGGTGTCGTAACGCAGCTCGGGCTGGATGGAGCCGAGCAGCAACCACGACAGGGCGGCGAGCACGACCGCGACGAGCGTCAGACCGGTGAGCAGGGTGACGTACGTGCGGCGCAGCTCGGTCGCGAGCGGCAGCGGCGTGGGCGCGGTGGCCACGGGGCATCATCTCCTGAACCCGGTAGCGGTGGACGTGACCGGCCAGGAGGGAACGGGACGGTCGACCGCGCACGTCGCGGCACCCAGCCCCATCGGCCGGAGCGGGAGCTTCCGGTCGCCAGGTGCGCGGTCCGCACGCCACGCCGCTCAGCGGGCCCGTTCGCGGGCCGACCACACCAGCAGCCCGACCGTCCCGAGCGCGAGGAGGACGGCCACGATCGCCTGCGGGACGTGCAACGGCTCGGCGAGCTCGACGCTCGGCGCGAGCACCGTCAGGCCGTCGGCACGCAGGGTGGTCCCGCCGCCGTCGGCGGGATCGGCACGCAGCAGGGTCCCCGTGAGCAGGACCACGTCTCCTCGACGGTCGGGGCCGCCGAACCCCTCGATCCGTTCGTGCAGCCCGTCGGGCAACCACACCGACAGCCCGTCGTTGAAGCCGCGACGTTCGGCGTGCCGGCCGAGCGGCCCGACCTCGAGCGCGTAATCGTCGTCGTTGACCTGCACCCACGCGCCCCCCCGGCGGCGCAGCGCCTCGCCGATCGCTTCCCCGGCGAACACGATGCGCAGACCGTCGAACGCCTGCGGACAGGCGTCGATCTGGGCGGAGCTGGGCCGCTCGCCGGGCCGCAGTTCGCTGCGGATGTCCTCGATGCCGGAGTCCTCGACGCCGCGCAGGCACGTGCGCGGGTTGGCGGCGGACACCGACCGCGGCGGCAGTCCCTCGACGACGAGGTCGGAGGTGTCGACCACCGGCCGGTGCCGCATGAGGGTGTCGGTCCCGAGCAGGACCAGCGTCAGCAGGGTGACGGTGAGCAGCAGCGCGCCGCGGGTGCGCTGACGGCGACGGCGCCCGGCGGCGCTCACGCCTTCACCCGCCCGCGCGCGAGCGAGATGAGGTAGCCGACGAGCGCGAAGGCTGCGACGAACTCCAGTCGTCCGAGCCACATCTGGACGATGTAGACCGCCATCAACCCCCGTGGCATGCCGGGGTCGGTGACGCCGATCGACAGACCGATGTTGGAGGTCGCCGACACCGATTCGAACAGGGTCTGGGTGATGTCGTAGCCGCCGTAGCTGAGCCCGACCACGGCACCGACGAGGTAGGTCACCACGAACAGCAGCAGCACCGAGGTCACCGCCCGCGCCGTCGTGTCGCGCAGGACCTGCCGCTTGCCGACGTGGTAGGTGGTGACCACCAGCGCGGACTCGGGTTGGAGCAGCTTCTTGACGTCGTGGATGAGCGTCTTGGCGGTGATCCCGATGCGCATGGCCTTGATCCCGCCGGCGGTCGACGACGCCATCCCGCCGATCGCCATCGCGGCGACGATCGCCGCCGGTGCCAGCACCCCCCAGTCGCTGAGGTAGGTCGTGCCGCTGTTGACCTGGTAGCCGGCGCTGGACACCGCCGCCATCAACGTGAACAAGCCCTTGCGCAGCAGCGGCTCGGCGCCCTCGTAGGTGCCGTTGCGCAGCAGGCCGAAGCAGACCACGGCGAACAGCAGGCTGGTGGAGACCGCGAGGGTGCGGGTCTCGATGTGGCGCAGGACCTGGCGGGGGTCGCCGTGCCAGAGCTGGAAGTGCAACCCGAACGAGATCGCTCCGGCGAGCATCAACAACATCACCACGACCTCGACCGTGGCCGAGTGGTAGTAGGCGACCGAGGCCTGCATGGGGGAGAACCCGCCGGTGTCGAAGGCGCCGAGGAACAGGTTCACGCCGTGGTAGAGCGCCCGCGTCGGGGTGAACCCGGCCTGCAGCAGCGCCAGGAAGAGCGCGGTCGTCCCGACGAGGCCGTACACCGCGGCCACGCGGAAGATGAACCGCGAGGTGCGGATGAAGTTGGGCAGGATGCGTTCGTCCCGCGCCTCGGAGAGGTAGAGGGTGCCGATGCTGCCGCCCCCGGCCGCGAACAGCGACAGCACGACGATGATGATCCCCTGGCCGCCCGCGAAGTGCAGCACGTGGCGGTAGATGTCCATCGACAGGGTGGTGTGGTCGAGGTCGTTGATGACCGACAGGCCCGTGGTGGTCAGGCCGGACATCCCCTCGAAGATCGCCGACAGCAGGTCGTCGTAGTGGCCGGACAGGTGCAGCGGGACGGCCGCCAGGATCGCGCCGACGAGCCACGCGAGGGCGACGGTCACCATGCCGTGCGCCCACGTCAGCGGACGCCGGGTGCGCAGGCGAGCCTCGGTGACGGCGCCGAACGAGGCGCACAGCGCCGCCCCGATCACGAAGGCCGTCAGCGAGTTCCACTCGCCGAGGAAGAGGGCGATGACCGCCGGGACGAGCATCACCAGCGACAACCCGAGCAGGACCTTGCCGAGGTAGAAGCCGATGAGCCGGATGTCGTCGGCGCCGGGTCGCAG
>CAYSTY010000116.1:0-7172 GCA_964433685.1 uncultured Actinomycetota bacterium
TCGAGGTCCGGCTCTACGCCGAGGACCCGGCAGCCGGGTACCTGCCGGCGACCGGCCGCCTCGACGCGTTCGTGCCGGGCACCGGACCGGGGGTGCGGTGGGACGCCGGGGTCGTGGAGGGCGACACCGTCTCGGTCCACTACGACCCGATGCTGGCCAAGGTCATCGCCCGCGCCCCGACGCGGGCCGAAGCGGCATCGCGGCTCGCCCGGGCGCTCGACGACACGGTCCTGATCGGCGCCACCACCAACCGTGACCTGCTCGTCGACATCCTCGGTGACCCGAGCTTCCTCGCCGGGGACACCACCACCGCCTACCTCGCCGAGCGGTTCCCGACCGACGACGACCGGCGTTCGGTCCCGTCGCCCGCGGCGGTCGACGTCGCGCTCGCGGCGGTCGTCGTGGCCGAGGTCCGACGGCGACGCGGTCCGGCGAGCGACGGACCCTCCGTGCTGCCGGCGGTACGTCCCGGGTTCACCAACGCCACCGCGTTCGACCCGGAGGTCGCGTACACGGTGGCCGACGAGGAGCACCGCCTGCGCTACCGCTGCCACCGTGACGGCACCATCGAGCTACGTCGCGTCGACACCGAAGGTGCGGGCGACGGCGACGGTGCGAGCGAGGTCGAGCTCCGGTCGGTGTACGACCGTGGCGGGTCCGGGGACCTGGTCGCCGTCGAGGTCGACGGGCACCGCCACCACGTCACGATCACGACCCGCGGCCGGGTCCACGCCGTCGGGACGCCGGTGGGGCGGGTGACGTTGCACGAGGTGCCCCGGTTCCCCGAGGCTGCGGTCGAGCAGGTCGCCGGGGCGACGCTCGCACCGATGCCGGGCTCGGTCGTGGCGGTCGACGTCGCCGAGGGCGACCGCGTGGCCGACGGCCAGCTGCTGTGCACCGTCGAGGCGATGAAGATGGAGCACCGCGTCACCGCACCGTTCGCCGGCACCGTCGCCGAGGTCCGCGTCACCGCCGGGCAACAGGTCGACGCCGACCAGGTCCTCGTCGTGGTCGTGGCGCACGACCACGACGCGGCGTGAGCGACCCGGTCGAGCGACCAGGGTGAGCGACCCGGGGGCCTCAGCGGCTCGGGTCCTCCTCGGGGATGCGGTTCAGGTCGCCCGACGCGTGCGCCTCGGCCAGTTCGTCCACCACGGTGCGGTCCCACATCTGGGCACCGGAGCGGTGCGCGACGCGAGCGAGCGCGTGGGTGGCGACCGGCGAGGCCAGGAACTGGAAGACCACCGCGACACCCAGCTTGATCGCCGAGGAGACCGTCCCGATGATGAGGGCCGTCCCCACGAGGGAGGCCATGACCCCGAGCGTGGCCGCCTTCCCGGCTGCGTGCTGACGGGTGAAGACGTCGGGGAGGCGAACGACGCCGACCGCGGCGACGAGCAGGAAGCTCGCGCCGACGACCACCGACGCGGTCCCGAGGATGTCGAGGACGCCGTCCACGGTCACGATGCTCTCCGCTGCACGAGCCACGCGAAGGCGATGGTGGCCAGGAACCCGACGACCCCACCGACGAGGGCGACGTCGACGAACAGCTCGTCCCCGGTCAGCACGGCCGCGATCGCCAGGCACGAGACGACCGCCTGGTAGCTGACGTCCGATCCGGTGGCACGGTCGGCGGGTGTCGGACCTCTGGCGACGCGGACGAGGGCGGTCACGAACGCGACCGCGATCGCGGCCACACATGCGACGAGGACAGGGGTCATCGGCCGAACACCTCCACGATGCGCCGTTGCACGTCGGTGACGTCGTTGCGTAGGTCGTCGGGCGTGGACAGGTTCAGCGCGTGCACGTACAGGACCGAGCCGTCACGGCTGACGTCCACCGAGACCGTTCCCGGTGTCAAGGTCACCATGTTGGCCAGCAGCAGGAGCCGGTAGCCACGTAGCTCCACCGGCACCGCCACGAGGCCCGGCGTCGCATCGAGGTCGCGCGAGATCACGATGCGCGCGACCTGGAGGTTCGCGACGATCAGCTCGTAGGCGTACTGGGCCGCGAAGGCTGGGAACCGCAGGAGGTTCATCGTCCACCCTCCAAGATCGCCTCGACGTAGGCCGTGGGGTCAACGAGCTGCTCCGCGGCCACGGTGGCGACCTCGAGCAACGGCCCGGCGCCGAGCCCGAGGACGACCGCGATGGCCGCGAGCGCGAGTGCCGGGAGGACGAGCAAGCGGGGGTGGGCGCCACCCGGGGGCGCTGCGACGGTGGTCGACGTGTCGACCACCGGGGTCCCGAGATCATCCGGGGCGCCCCAGAACACGCCGGTGAGGATCTTCAACATCGACATCAGGGTCACGAGGCTCACCAGCAGCGAGATGCCACCGAGCAACCACCACCCGCGGTCGAAGGCCACCTGGAGGAGCGCGAGCTTGGGGATGAAACCGGACAGGGGCGGCAACCCGGCCAGGGCCGCCGCCGACACGAGGAACGCGATGCTGAGCGCGGGGGCGCGTCGCGCGAGGCCGGAGAGGTGCGCGAGCTCCTCGGTGCCCTCACGGACCCGGATGGTCCCGGCGACGAGGAACAGCGAACTCTTGACCACGATGTGATGGACGGTGTAGGCGATACCGCCCGCGAGCCCTGCGACGCCACCGAGCGCGAGGCCCATCACCATGTAACCCACCTGGCTGGTGATGTGGAACGACAGGATGCGACGCACCGAGCTCTGGCCGACGGCTTGGAGCACACCCACCAGCATCGTCGCGACGGCGACCCCGCCGAAGATGAGACCGATCCCCGGCCGGTGGGGGAAGAGCAGGGTGACGACGCGGTACAGCGCGTAGATGCCCACCTTGGTCAGCAGGCCCGAGAACAGCGCCGCCACGGCGGGAGAGATGCGCGTGTAGGTGGTGGCGACCCAGGCGTTCACCGGGACGAGGCCGGCCTTGACGGAGAAGGCGATCAGCGGGAACGCGAGCGCCAGGCTCGCCTGGGGCGAGCCTGCGACGCTGCCGGCGAGCACCCCGAGGTTCACGCTTCCGAGCACCCCGTAGACCAGCCCGGCACCGATCAGCAGGCAGGACGAGGCGGCGATGTTGACCGCGATGTAGGTGAAGGTGGCGCGTCGTCCTTCGACGCCGCTGCCGAGCACCGACAACGCGTAGGAGGCGATCAGCATCACCTCGAAGGAGACGAAGAGGTTGAACAGGTCCCCGGTGGTGAACGCCAGCCCGATGCCGGCGAGCAGGACCATCACGAGGGGGTGGAACGCGGTCCGGGTGTCCTCGCCGGCGAACCAGGCGAAGCTGAGCGTGGCGAGGTAGATCACGCCGGTCACCGTGATCATGAGCGCCGACCAGCCATCGACCACCAACGGGATCGCGATGGGGCCCGGGAAGTCGCCGACGCTCGTCGCGACCGGGCCCTCCGTCAACACGCGCGCGGCGAGGGCGAACCCGGTCGCCGTCACGCCGAGCGCGCCCACGTAGGACAGGGCGCGCTGGACCTGCACGTTCCTGAGGCTCAGCAGCGCGACCGCCGCGATGGCCAGCGGCAGGACGAGTGGGAGGGCGACGAGGGTGCTCACGACGGACCTCCCGACGGGTCCTCGGTCGGGTCCGTCGCATCGTCCTCACGGAGTGCTCCGGCGATCGTCAGCAGCAGCGCCGCGACGCCGAAACCGATGACGATCGCGGTCAGGATGAACGCCTGCGGCACCGGGTCGACACCGTCGGCGTTCCCGATGAAGGGTGCGGCGCTGCCAGCCCCGGTGGAGGCGCTGATGAGCAGCACGTTGATGGCGTGGGTGATGAGCACGAAGCCGAGCACCGTGCGGATCCGGCCCGGTGATCCGATGAACCACACCGATGCGGCCATGAGGACGCCGACCAGGATGATGCTGGTCATCGGCGGACCTCCGTGTCGGACCCGTCGGGCACGTGCGGTGCGGACGGTGTCGCCGTCGCCTCGGGTTCGGGGTCCCCACCCAGCGCGTCGATGATCCCGCGCACCAGACCCACGACGATGAAGGCGACGCCGGCGTCGAACACGAGCGAGGTGGTCAGGTGCAGGTCGCCGAGCAGCGGCGGGTGCAGGTGGACGTCGCTGGAGGTCAACAGCGCCTGCCCGAAGAACAGCGGGAGGATGGTGATGCCCGCCGCGAGCACCAACCCGATCCCGAGCAGCACGGAGGCGGCCGGGATGCGCGAGACGGTGTCCGGCAGTGCGGTGAGTTCACGCAGGGCGAGGGCGGTACCGATCAGCAGCGCTCCGATGAAGCCACCACCGGGCAGGTTGTGTCCGCGCCAGACCAGCCAGAGACCGAGCAGCACCAGGGGCACCGCCATCAGCCGGACCGCGAGACGCAGGAGCGGGCTGCTCATCGCTCGTCCCTCCGGCCGCGAACGACCACGTAGATACCGACGGTCGCGACGAGCAGCACGGTGATCTCGCCGAGGGTGTCGAGGCCGCGGAAGTCGACGAGGATGGTGTTGACGATGTTGGCGCCCCCGGTCTCCTCCTGCGCGAACTCCAGGAAGTACTGGCTCAGCTCCGAGGGCGGCCGGGGGCCGAGCAGGAGCGCGGCGGTCCCGGCAGCGGCCACGCCCGCCGCGATCGACGCCGCGACGGTCAGCGCCCGTCGGCGCCCCCGCATCGGCGCGAAGTCCTCGGGCTGTCGCTGGAAGATCAACACGATGACGACGGCGGTCAACGCCTCGACGAGCAGTTGGGTCAACGCGAGGTCGGGCGCGCGACGCACCACGTAGAGGCCGGTGAGCAGGAAGCCGACCCCGCTGAGCATCGCGGCGGTGCCGAGGCGGGAACGGACCCGGTACAGCACGGTCAACGCGGCGAGCAGGGCCACGATCAAGCCCCACTCGACCAGCGGACCCGCCGGTGGTCGCACGAACGGCGGTCGGTCCACCGCCACCACCGAACCGGCCACGACGAGCACGACGACCAGTATCCACGACAGTTGGTCGGTCGGGCGTAGGGACAGGAACGGACGCGACGCGGCCGCTCCGGTGGCGATGACCGCGGCGTTCAGCCGGTCGAACAGCGCCGGACCGTCGAGCTGTCCCGGTTCGAACACACGCTCACCGCGACCGAGGAACCGCCAGGCGATGAACCCGCCGAGGAGGGCTGCACCGGACGCGAACAGGGGGGGCACGATCCCGTGCCACAGCGACAGGTGCGGATCGAGTTGCGCCCCGATCCCGGCGGCATCGGACGCCGCAGCACCGAGCAACCGGTTGACCGGACCGAGCACAAGACCGAACACCAGGCCGACGCCCGCGACCACGGCCGGGGCGAACAGGAAGCTGGCCGGCGCCTCGTGACCGCGGCCGGACCGGGGGCCGAAGAACGCCCCGATCACGAAGCGCAGCGTGTAGGCGGCGGTCAGGACCGCGGCGGCCGTCACGACGACCAGCAGCACCGGCGAGAGCTCCAGGAAGCTGGCGAGCACGGCCTCCTTCGATACGAAACCGAGGAAGGGGGGCACGCCGGCCATCGACAGCGCGGCGAGGCAGGCGACGACGGTCGTGGCCGGCATCGTGCGGCCGAGACCACCGAGTTCGCGCAGGTCGCGGGTCCCGGTCTCGTGGTCGATCACGCCGGTGACGGTGAACAGCGACGCCTTGAACGCCGCGTGAGCCACGGTGTGGAGCAAGCCCGCCACCAGCGCCTCCTCGGTGCCGAGCGCGAGCGTGGCCGCGATGAACCCGAGCTGGCTGACGGTGGAGCCGGCGAGCAGCGCCTTGAGGTCCACGGCTCGCAGCGCCTGGATGCCCCCGAGCACGGTGGTCGCCAGACCGAGCGTGACCACGACGGGTAGCCACCAGTCGATCTCGACGGTGATCGGGGTCGTGCGGGCGAGCAGGTAGATGCCCGCCTTCACCATGGTGGCGGCGTGCAGGTAGGTGGAGATCGGCGTCGGTGCGACCATCGCGCCCCGCAGCCAGAAGCCGAAGGGGATCAGCGCCGACTTGGTGCCGATCGCGAGGAGCAGCAGGACGCCCACGGCCGGGAGCACCGGCGAAGCGGCGAGTTCCGGGTGGGCGAGGATGCCGCTGAGCGAGGTGGTCCCGGCCACTCCGGCCGCGAGCGTCACGGCGGCGAGGAGGCACAGGCCCCCAGCGGCGGTGACCACGAACGCGCGGCGAGCGGGTGTCGAACCGGCGACGCCGTCGCCCGCGATGAGCAGGAAGGAGACGATGCTCGTCAGCTCCCAACCGACGTAGAGCAGCACGACGTCGTCGGCGAGGACGAGCGTGAGCATCGCCGCGGCGAACACCGTCAGCAGCACCAGCGTCCGGGTGTCGCGCTTGCCGGGCGCGTTGTACCTCGCGGTGTAGGCCAGGACCAGCGCGCCGATACCGAGCACGATGACGGCGAACAGCAGCGCGAGACCGTCGAGGCGTAGCGCGATACGTGCGTCGATGCCCGGTCCGAACAGGTCGGGGA
The DNA here is from genome assembly GCA_964433685.1 of uncultured Actinomycetota bacterium. Classification (GTDB taxonomy): domain Bacteria; phylum Actinomycetota; class Nitriliruptoria; order Nitriliruptorales; family Nitriliruptoraceae; genus Nitriliruptor. Next base: position 6,420 of record CAYSTY010000116.1, read on the forward strand.
CCCAGGTCGCCGACCACGTCACGGGATCGTTGCCGAGCACCGCACCGGCGCCTGGCAGCAGGAGCGCGAGCACACCCGCGAACGCGGCACCGACCAACCAGCCGGCGTCACGGCCGAGAACGCGGGTCGCGAACGGCACGAGGGCGGCGACGAGGAGCAGGCCCGCGAGCGCGAGCGGCAGGGTCGTGCTCACCTGGCTGATGACCTCGGGACTCGGCGTGGGCGGGACCGTAGCGTGGACGGTGAGGCTGGTGAGGCTGGTGATGGGTTCGTGGAGCGCGACGGAGCGCGCTGTCGTCCGAGCCCGTCGGCTGGTGGGACGCCGGCGGTAGCGGTCCGTCCGACCCCCCCTGTACGGACCGTTCACGCTGGTCTGCCCGGTCGAACGGGGGCGACCCACCGCATCCGCCCGGCGACGCAGCTAGGAACCACCGGGAGCGGACGTACCCGACGTCCTCCCGAACGGATGGGCTCCCGTGAGTCAGACCCTACGAGGCGCGGACACCGTCGCCGGCGAGGACGTCGTCGAACTGATCCTGGCCGACCACCGCGAGTTCGAACGCCTGCTGCGCGAGCTGCGCAACCGCGAGACGGACCGGGCCGCGGTGCTCGCCGACCTCGCCGACCTGCTGGTCGCCCACGCCGAGGCCGAGGAGCAGGAGGTCTACCCCACCCTCAAGCGCGAGGCACCGGAGGAGGCCGAGGAGATCGAGCACGGAGCGGAGGAGCACGCGGAGGGCCACGAGGCGCTGC